>CAZFWL010000084.1:892-8917 GCA_964522775.1 uncultured Halomicronema sp. | reverse complement strand
GAACGCTATCGTTTTCTTGGTCGGGAAAAAGGCGTTGTCAACGAAGCCTAGGATCCTCCCCAGATATCTTTAAATGACGAGTTTTCACTTTTTGGCAAGAGCTCGGAAGGTCAGAATTAGGTAATGACACAGCAGGGGTTGAGCAGACAGACCAAACAGGACCGGCTGATTCACAGCAGTAAAGATACCAGCAACCTACCGCGCCCACTGTGCCGCGATCGCCACACCAGATACGGCAATCAATAGCCACGCTACCGGGTTATTCCGTTAGACGTAATTGGCATCTTTTCCATGACTCAGAAACCTCTTGGGAGGTTCAGGTTCAGTAGCTTGTAAGCACCAGGACGAGCAAAATGCAACTACTCAGCATCACTGGAGAAAATACTGTTTAACCGCTGGCCGCGATGCAACATACGTGAAGCGTCATTCCGCGTTTTATCCTAGAGCTTCAGCCAGTGCTTGAAGTTTGAGCTGAATTTCAGCTAGTTCTTGATGCGGATCCGAGTTGGCGACGATGCCTGCGCCCGCAAACAAGCGTGCTTGATTTTTTTGAATTAACGCGGAACGAATGCCAACAATGAATTCGCTGTTGCCGACAGGGTCGATCCACCCGAGCGGAGCAGCGTAAAGGCCCCGATCGCAGTTTTCATTGTCGCGAATGCGATCGCAGGCAGCCGTCATGGGCACGCCAGCTACTGCTGGCGTGGGATGCAGACACTCGACTAAGCGCAGGGGCGACATCTGGGGTGAGACCTCGGCACAAATCGGCGTATGTAAATGCTGAATATTAGATAGTCGCAGCAGTCCAGGAGGAGTACTGTAGCAGGGATTTAGTCCCTCGGCTTCCAAGCGTTCCACAATAAAATCGAGTACGAGTTGATGCTCTTGCTGCTCTTTGGGATTTTTCAGCAGCTGTTGGCCAAGGGCGCGATCATGGTCGGGTGTCTGACCGCGAGGCGCAGATCCGGCTAACGCATCGGTGACGAGTCGTCCTTGACGGATGCTCAGCAATCGTTCGGGACTAGCCCCGATAAAGTGGCTATCAGCTTCTCCTGAAAAAGAAAAGATATAGCAGTCGGGATAACGAGATCGTAGTCTTGGCAAAGCAATTTCGCGCCGAAAGGGCTGAGGACGAGTGACATCAAACGTTTGGGCCACGACTTGCTTTTGCAACTCATCGCGGTGGATGGCCGCTAGCGTATTAGTTACCTGTTGTTGAAATTGCTGTCCTTCGGGTAAGGCTAGTTGCGGCTGCCAGGAAAGGGTATGCCGATCCCAGTGACTCTCTAATAAACGGGCGGTGGACGCAAAGCGTTGCAACTTACTCACTTGCTCAGCGATCGCTCGCGCTAGAGGGGCTAACCGGCTGTGAGGGCGAATCAATACATTAGCGATCAGGCTTCAGCGCTGCTGCTGTCGCACGACCTGCCAACGAGTCAGCAGCACCGTCGCTGGCGGAAACCCCCCAATGGCTGTGGCAGCGGTATCAAAAAAGGAAAAGCTACAGAAGAAGTAGGGTCCCTCGGGGCGTTGGGGAAAGGCTTGAATGCGGGGTTGCCAATGGGTGACCGCTCGACGGGCAGCGGTGAAGCGATCGCGACCACTGAAATGATCACAAATGAGAGCATCCCAAGCAGCGATTGCTTGCCCCCGTGAGGGCGACTCAAAATAGCATTGGCGCTGCTGGGGTTTTGGATAAGTCAACAAAACAGCCAGCGGGTCGACCATTGGCAGCGGAAAGGATAAGCTGGCCACCTGTTCGGTATTAGCCTGCTGAGCCTGCTGTAGGCAGCTTTTCAGGGCTTGATGAATCTGGGTGTAATGAGGGAGAGGGTTCGACCTTGAGGGTGCGACTGTCATAGAGAGTGCTAACAACCGATGTCAAAACAGAATTTAAAATGAGTTAGCCCCAGATTGAGGCAAACCCTAGATGAAATGCCCAAGTGAGGCTTTTTCAATGGTCGCATCAATTTTGAACGAGCACCGGCTCGACCCATGAAGAAGCATTAAGCTAGCGGCTGCGAGAGATGAGGAACACATCAGCCGGTCATCTTAATACCACCCCCTTTTTGACTACGCTTAGCCAATGCCTAAGCGCCCAGCAAGTGACGGGGTGAGCGGTAAGAGTGTGGCCAAGGTAAGAAACAGGGCCAATAAACCCAACGCAGCGCGAGCATCATCGGGCTCGGTCAGTTCATTGGTCGCGGGACGCTCTTGATTACGTTGCAAAAACAGAATCAACACGGCCCAATACAGCGCGAGTGGGTTGGCCAGAGAAGCGACTGCCAAGATGATGATGGTAATGACCGTGGCACGGCCTGCCGTTTTGCGACCGTAGATCGACTGGACAATGCGTCCGCCATCAAGTTGGCCAGCGGGCAATAAATTCAGGGCCGTGATGATGAGGCCCAGCCACCCTACTAGCGCTAAGGGATGAATATCCACCAAAGGTTCGGCTAACGCGCCACCCAGCACAATTTTGGCCAGGGTGCCGACAAGGACAGACCCTTGAAAAAACTCAACGGGTAGTTGAAATTCGCTACCAGGGTGAGAAAGCAATAAGCCCAAAATCAACAGAGCGAAGGACAAAATGCCCCCTACCGCAGGACCAGAGATCGCGACATCAAATAACACCGAACGATTGGGCAGCACCGATTCAATCCGAGTGAGGGCACCAAAGGCCCCGATATCCCAGGTGGGCAGAAAGAACGGCCAGCTTAGGCGAATACTGCGGCGTTGGGCCATGAACCAGTGACCGATCTCATGGGCGATGAGAATTGTGATCACGCCCACGGCAAACGGTAGGGCTTTGGGCCATTTGTCCGGCGTGGACAGCAGATCAAAGCCCATTAAAATGCCGCTGGCCTCCAAACAAGTCAACACGGTCGCGATCGCCATCACTACGGCAAAGCCTTTTTGCGCCGGTGTCAGGGGCTTGGGGTCGGTAGTTTTAGGTAGCGCGACGATCGCGGGCTTACCCTGCGGATCGGCTACTAAAAACAGGCGAAAGCGCTGATCTAAGCGTTCGTCCGCTAAAGCTGTGAGGGTTGCGATCGCGGCTTCCGGTTCTCCGCGCAAATTCCCCTTAAAAATTGCGCCTTGGTCATAGGGCACAGTTTCAGTTCTGAAAAACGTATCAATGCCAAAAATTCCTTCCAAAGCGACTCGATCTTCCGGCGCAATGGTCGGTGCCGTCTCATCAGCGTCTGCGGGGTCTGGTGAGTCTGGCGTTGAGGTTGATGTCGGCTTTATTTCGTCAGAGGGATGGCTAGCACTGTCAGATGTCACGGCGTCAGCAAGGCTGCCTTGAGCCATCTCTTGAGAGATCGCCTCAGAGGTGTTGGGTGACATAAACTCTTTGAGCTTTTGAGCAGCCAGCTCGTCTTGTCCCAAAGCTCGCAACCGTCGTCCTAAATAAATGTAGGTGCCTGCAGATAGCACCACCAACAGCAAGACCCCAGCCAAGTTAATGTAAATCCCGAGGGTAAACAGGCCAAAAAAGAGTAGCCAGGGCAGCATTAGCACGACGGATTGCAGCCAAGCAAAAACGCCGATTTTGCCGTAAGGACGAGCCCGCATAAAGCCCCAGACAAGGAGCGCGATCGCGGCCAAAAAGATGAGTAGCGTAACCATAGGAGCGGTGTCGGTGGGGGAGCCTCAACTTTAGTTAATGTAACTGAGTGCGGACGTTTGCACCGAATTTCTCCATAGGGAGTCCCTAGATGTCCCCAGTCGCTCTCGGCCGAGCGGTAGCGCGAGCCCGGCGAAGTGGGACACGACCAATGGCTACTTGCCAAACACCGCCACGCTTCAACTACGGCAAACCGCTAGTCAGCTAGGGTAGAGCAATCCAATTTTTAGGTAAGGCTCAATCGCGGCCAATGTGGCGACTGCCAAGCGCGATCGCGCCTGCTGCCATCAACGCGATCCATGAAGCGGGCTCCGGAATCGAGGTACCAGGTTCAGTAATTGGCGGCGTTGAGGAAACAATTGCAAAAGACTGCTGAGTCTCTAAGTCGGCGGCGATTTGACTCAAGACGTTTTCACCTCCAGCCACATCAGCAAAGCCCACGGCTACTGCTGTGGCGCCACTCTCAACGTCATAAATGAACCAGGGGGATACGCCACCAAAGCCAGTATTAGCGCTGTCTGGCCCAAGCGCATCAAAAGGCGTTTGGCAAAGGGGTCGGTCAAAAGGACTGCCCGCCGCACAGTTAAACACTTGTCGAGCCGTATCAGCCGCTAACGTAAAGTCATTGTTGCCGTACCAGGGCTGGGCTTGCAGTTCGACAATATTGTCTTCAAATAGGCCCACCTTGAACTCAATCTCGTAATCAGTGCCACCAATATTGACTGTGGGAGGTAACACTTGAGCAAATGCCGCAGTGGTCAAAGGATGGCTGGCAGCGATCGCGGCCCCTGTAGCAACTAACAATTTGATGGTCATAGTGACGAGCGGTAGATGGCAGAAACTGATTGACCGTTTGAATCAGGATGTCACAGCGATGATTCCACCGGTCTTAACGAACCTGACTTGAATAACGACAGAATGCTAGCACTATCAAATTGCGAATAGTTTTGCTCAAGAGCGAATCTTTACCTCAACTGGGAGCTAAAAAAGTCTCGAATTTAACCAACCATTACGTCTTTGCATCTGGGATGCACAAGCTCGCAACCACGCTACATAAACTAAGTCCAGAGAAGCCCAGCAATGTGATAAGCCTATGTGTTGGGCTGGCAACAGAAAACACTGCTGTCAGAACTCGATAAGTCGTCCGGCTACTGCTGTAGGAACTGAACATGGCAAAGCAAAGTATTGGGGTAATTGGAGGTGGCCAACTGGCCTGGATGATGGGACTAGAAGCCCCCAAACTAGGAATGGAAATCATTGTCCAAACGCCTCAGACAACCGATCCGGCGGTGCCGACAGCAGCTGATTATGTGTTGGCGCCTGTGGCCGATGCAGCGGGAACGAAAACGCTGAGCGATCGCTGCAATGTCCTCACCTTTGAAAATGAATTTGTAGATCTGGCTGCCTTGGCGCCGTTAGCCGCTAACGGCATCATCTTTCGGCCCCAATTAACTGCGCTCGAGCCACTGCTGGACAAATATACCCAGCGTCAGTTTCTCGCCCGTCACGGCTTGCCTAATCCGCCTTTTGTCACCCTGGATGAAACGATCGCGGATGACGCCGTGGCGGATATCGCTGCCCCCATCGGCTTTCCCCTAGTTATGAAAACGCGCCGCCTGGGTTACGACGGCCAGGGCACCTTTATGATTGCCTCGGCACATGAGTTGCTGGAAACTTGGCAACGCATTGAGCGCCAGCCCGTGCTGCTCGAAGCATTTATTCCCTTTGAGAAGGAACTGGCGGTGATGGTGGCGCGATCGCCCAGCGGTGAAGTGGCAGTGTACCCCGTGGTGGAAACGCAGCAGGTGGATCAAGTGTGTCGCCGAGTGATTGCCCCTGCGGAGGTGTCAGCATCTGTGCGTGAGCAAGTGACTGCGATTGCCCGCACCCTAGTCGAATCCCTCGACTTTGTGGGCGTGTTGGGTATCGAGCTGTTTCTTGCGCCGAATAATGGAGTCTTGGTGAACGAAGTCGCCCCCCGCACCCACAATTCTGGCCACTACACACTGGATGCTTGCGAAACGTCACAGTTTGCCCAGCAGTTGCTGGCAGTGACGGGACAGACATTGGGGCGCACCAACATGACCTGCGATCGTGCTCTTATGGTGAACTTGTTAGGCTTTGAAACCTCGACCAGCAACTATACCGAGCAGCGCGCGCAACTGGCGCAAATTCCCCATGCCCAGGTGTATTGGTATGGCAAGCAGGGCTCGCGGCCGGGTCGCAAACTGGGGCATGTCACTGTCTGTTTGCAGGCCGATGACGACTGGCAAAATATCCTGCAAACGGTTGAAGCGATTTGGTATTCCACCGGCGAGTCGTAATCTCTAGATAGAGAATTCGTATAACCCCCTTGCGATCGCTGGGGCACTGTTGGTTATGATGTCCAAAGATTCACTACGGCGTTGGTGACTGCCAATACTGTTTGTCGATCTATGCTTTGTCTCTAAGGGAATCGAGATGTGCCGATGGCAGTAGACCGAGCTTGTACTCGGAAACTTAAAATCGGTGCCAGCATTCCCACCTGGTTCTTCCAGGTCGGAAACTGAGGTAAGACGGCGCTGCGGTGAATAATTCTTTGAAAATCCCTGTCTGCTGAGCAGACAGGGATTTTGTTTTGGGTCGTGGTTGATTTAGTAAATGAGGCCACGGCTGCATCCCTCGCGGACTGCTCACACCGCTGCCGAAGCATCTACGCATGCAGCACACCTGTTTTTATCAAGCCAAGTTTAAAGAAGGTTAACGTCGACCTGGGGTCAGCTATCAAAGACGAGCAAAGTTCGTTACTCTAACAGACAACAGACGCTAGAAAAGTGCATTTCATCTCAGTAGAATTGTCGGTTCCCAGTAGCAAAAACGACTGTTTTGTCGGCATAACTCAGCAATCCTCAGAGTGATCCCGGCGACTGTGCCGATTAGGTCACTGACAGCCACGGCAAATAATTGGATTTGCTGGGTCACTGTCTCGCAGATGTATCCCTTCACGATCGCACTATTTTGTCATTGACTACTACAACCTTGACCTTCCCCGGTACCGTCCATCGGCTTGAAAATGGGCTCACGGTGGTGCATCAGCATATGCCCGCCACGCCCGTTGTGGTCGCGGATGTCTGGGTCAATGCTGGGGCGGCCCAAGAGCCGTCAGAGTGGATCGGCATGGCTCACTTTTTAGAGCACATGGTGTTCAAAGGGACTGAGCGCCTGCTGCCGGGAATGTTTGACCACACGATTGAGACCCAGGGGGGCTTTAGCAACGCTGCCACCAGTCACGACTACGCTCATTTCTACATGGCAGTGGCCGCTGATGCCTTGCCCACCACGCTGCCTCATTTGGCTGACCTGGTGCTTCATGCAGCGATTCCCGCCGATGAATTTGTGCGCGAGCGGCAGGTGGTGCTAGAAGAAATTCGCCAGGCCCACGATGATCCTGACTGGGTAGGCTTTCAGGCATTATCAGAGCAGGTGTTTCCAGACCATGCCTACGGTCGTCCGGTATTGGGCACGGCAGCAATATTGGCGCAGCGATCGCCCGAAGAGATGCGCTGCTTTCATCAACAGCATTACCAGCCCGGCAACATGACTGTGGTGATCGCGGGTGGCACCCCGCTGGAACCAACCCTCGATATGGTGCGCCACGCGTTTCGGGCTTTCCCCACGCCGCCGCCGACAACGCCACCCGCAACTTCTGGCAAAATCGATCCCTGGTGGGGCGTACGCCGTCAAGTATTACGGATTCCTCGGTTGGAACATGCCCGGCTGACCATGGCCTGGATGGGACCAGGCATTGACGATTTGGACTCGGCCTGCGGCATGGATATTGTTTCCACCTTGCTTGCCGAAGGACGCAGTGCACGCCTCGTGCGAGAACTGCGAGAAGAGCGGCAATGGGTACTCGATATCAACAGCAGTTTCTCGCTGCAGCGCGATTGCAGTCTCTTTACCCTCCAAGCCTGGTTAGCCCCTGATGCGGTCGATGCGGTCGAGGCACTAATTTGTGAACGGCTATCGACCCTTGCAGTTCAAGCTATATCGCCTGCCGAGCTAGAGCGAGCAAAGCGACTGCTCACCAATGATTTTGCTTTTTCCACCGAGACGCCAGGCCAATTGGCAGGTCTCTATGGGTATTACAGCGTCGTTGCCGACGCGGCTGACAGTTACACTTACCCTGAGCGCATTCGCGCCCATACGCCTACGTCGATCGCGGGGTTGGTGCAAACCTATCTATCGACCAATGCCTACGCCTCGACCGTATTGTTGCCATCGGCATGACGGGCAAAATTGTCGGAGCGCTCGTCCATCAGCCATGCTTAGGAACGGG
The DNA here is from genome assembly GCA_964522775.1 of uncultured Halomicronema sp. GTDB lineage: Bacteria > Cyanobacteriota > Cyanobacteriia > Phormidesmidales > Phormidesmidaceae > Halomicronema. The sequence continues at coordinate 968 of CAZFWL010000084.1, read as the reverse complement.
AGTCGCCGATTCGAGACTCTGACTCCGGTGGCTAATCGCCCTTTCCATGTTCTATTCGCTCGGCTACATTCTCTAA
>CAZFWL010000084.1:648-881 GCA_964522775.1 uncultured Halomicronema sp. | reverse complement strand
GTCTTCTCCTGCCAAACGGCCCACTCTGCACCGCACTGTTTTGGGCAATGGCCTCACCGTCCTCGTCATCGAAAATACAGTGGCGGATATTGTGTCGGCACGGCTGCTGATCAAAGCGGGCACGGGACGAGAAGCGAGATCGCAAGCAGGACTGTTCAGTCTGCTTGCATCCCTATTAACCAAAGGCACCCAGGGGCATTCCTCGATGGAGATTGCCGAGCAGGTGGAATCGG
>CAZFWL010000084.1:0-617 GCA_964522775.1 uncultured Halomicronema sp. | reverse complement strand
ACTACAGCCTCGTCAGTCTCAAGACCGTCACAGCAGACTTTGAAACGATTCTGGCCCTGGTAGCGGAAATCGTTCGCCATCCCAGCTTTCCCGAGGCCGAATTTGATCTGGAACGGCATCTAACGCTGCAAAGTCTCCGCTCGATGAAAGAGCAGCCCTTTACCCTGGCCTTCAACGCCTTGCGGGCAGCAATGTATGGTGAGCATCCCTACGGCCTACCGGGCATCGGCACCGAAGAGAGCGTCGCTAATTTAACGCGCGACGATCTGGAGCAGGCCCATCAAAAATTTTTTCGCCCAGATAACTGCATTATGGTGGTGTCTGGACGCATTCAGCCAGAACAGGCGATCGCCCTCACCGAGAAGTATTTAGGCGATTGGTCCGCTCCGGAGACTGATATTCCGGCTCAGAGTTATCCCCCTGTGCCGACCACGGCCACCCACGCTGTCATTCCCCAACCGACGAACCAATCCATTCTTGTGCTGGGCTATCCCACCCCGACCGTCCACGACCCGGCCTATGCCACGCTAAAGCTGCTCAGCACCTATCTCGGCAACGGCCTCTCTAGTCGTCTGTTTGTGGAACTGCGGGAAAAACGAGGGCTCGCCTATGATGTG
>CAZFWL010000083.1:0-8921 GCA_964522775.1 uncultured Halomicronema sp. | reverse complement strand
CAGCGGATGCCAATGTCGTCGTTGTCGCTGGCCCCACTGAGGATTTCTTCCCCGTCGAAGTTGAGGCTTTGGAAAACTATCTCACTGGTGGTGGTGGGGTGCTGCTCTTGCTCGACCCCCGCATTGATGCCGGATTGAATTCCCTGCTGGATGATTGGGGCGTCATTTTGGACGATCGCCTCGTGCTAGATACCTCAGGAGCAGGACAGTTCGTCGGACTCGGCCCCGCTGCGCCGATTGTGACCACCTACGGCGACCACCCCATTACCCGAGATTTTGGCGATGGGCGATCGTTCTTTCCCCTGGCGCGTCCGGTCGATGGGCGCGAACTGCCCGACACAGAGACCTCTCCGCTGCTGCTAACGAATCCCCAAAGCCGCGCCGAGGCCATTACTGACGAGGGCGATTTGACCTTTGACCCCAACGCCCCTCCAGAAGGGCCTTATGTCTTGGGGATTGCCCTCAACCGTGATGCCGAGGAGATTCCTGTGGAGGTGTCTGACGCTGACGAAGAGGAAGCGGCTGAGGATACCGAAGACGAAGCGTCATCAGACGAAGAGGAAGTGGCTGAGGACGAGACGAATGCGGCGGACTCGGATGACGATCAGGCCGCTGCCGACGATGACACTGTGGACTTACTCGACCCTGGCAGCGAGGCAGATCCGGCAGACGAATCTCGCCTCGTGGTGATTGGCAATTCTACTTTTGCGGCGGATGGCTCGTTTAGCCAACAGCTGAATGGCGATGTGTTTCTCAACTCAGTGAATTGGTTGGGCCAGGAAGCCGATGCCACGCTGTCTATTCGGCCCAAAACAATGACCGATCGCCGCTTAGCGATTACCGGACAGCAGGCCTGGGGTTTGGGCATTTTCTCACTGTTGGTGTTGCCTTTGACTGGCATCGCCCTGGCAATTTTGATGGCGTTGCGGAGACGATAAAGCAAATGAAACTTCAGCGCAGCACGGTGATTTTGGTGACCGCCGCCCTGTTGTTGGGTGGCGTCGTATTAGTGACCCAATCGCGGCAGTCTGACCCTAATCAAGCCACGACTGAGCAACCTGAGTTGACCACGACTCCTGTCTACGGGTTTGCAGAAGCCGATGTTGTCTTCCTGCAGATTGAGACTGACCAACAGACAGTCGTATTTGAAAAGGACGCCGACGGTTTTTGGCGAATGCTGGAACCGGATGAGGGGCCTGCGGAAGAAGCCGCGATCGCGTTTCTGCTCAGTCGTCTGGTCACTGATGGACTGGTCAAAACTACGACTATTGACGCAGCGAGTCCGGCCGATTTTGGTTTAGATGCCCCCTTTGCTACCGTCGATCTCACGTTGGCTGATAGCAGCACCCATACATTGATCGTAGGCGATGCCGATTTCAGCGGGCAAAATTACTACGCCCTGATCGATCCAGAGGCGTTTCCCCTCCCTGACGAGGCTAGCGACATGGAGGTCGCGATCGTCGGGGAAAACATTTTCAATGGCGTCGATCGCCCCTTGGAAGAATGGCAAGCCGTGGTCGAGGACAGCGATCCTGAAGATGCTGATGCCGACACCACGGATGCCGACGAAACCGAGGCGGATGAAGCCGACCCGGAGGACGACGCAGAGACCGACTCGGAAGACCGAGAAGAATCGGGTAATAATTCTGAAGAGTCTGACCGCGATCGCTAAAAGTCCGATACAACCGATGAAGCAGACGCTGCCTCACGCTGACATAGCTTAGTGTCTGGGATTTTTAACGCGATGTTTGAGTGATGACGCAATCTACCCTGTATCCGTCGGCAACCTTGCTAATTTCCTGTCCCGATCAGCAAGGCTTAGTAGCCAAAATTGCCAACTTTATTTATGCCAATGGCGGCAACATCATCCACGCCGATCAACATCGCGACGAAGCCAGTGGTTTATTTCTGTCACGCCTTGAGTGGAGCTTAGGCGGCTTTAATTTACCCAAAGACTTGATTGGTCCTGCATTTAATGCGATCGCTCAACCTTTAGGGGCTGACTGGCAGCTGTGCTTTTCTGACGCGGTGCCCCGCATCGCCATTTGGGTGAGCCGTCAAAACCACTGCCTACTCGATTTGCTCTGGCGACACCAGGCTAAAGAATTTGCGGCCGAGATTCCCCTCATCATGAGCAACCACGAAAGCCTCAGACCCATTGCCGAACAGTTCGGCATTGACTTTCACCATGTGCCCATGAGCCGCGAGACCAAAACGGAACAAGAGGCCAAACAGCTAGCCCTGCTAGAGCAGTACGACATCGATCTTGTCGTGTTAGCCAAATACATGCAAATTTTAAGCGGGGACTTTTTAGAGCAGTTTCCCCATGTGATCAATATTCATCACTCGTTTTTGCCCGCCTTTATGGGCGCCCAGCCCTATCACCGAGCTCACGAGCGCGGCGTCAAGATCATTGGCGCAACCGCCCACTATGTAACCGAAGACTTAGATGCAGGGCCCATCATCGAGCAGGATGTAGTGCGTATTACCCACCGCGACGATGTCAAAGACTTGATTCGCAAAGGCAAAGATTTAGAACGCATCGTGTTGGCTAGAGGCGTCCGACTGCACCTACAAAACCGTGTCTTGGTCTATGGCAATCGGACAGTCGTTTTTGCCTGAAAAGCGAGTAGATAGTTTAGGGAACAGGTACTTTGCACCAATGTCACAGCAGCGTTGTTTTGGCTCAGCAGCAGCCGTCCCCCATAAATCCCGACGAAGGGATTTACTCTTCTTCCCAAGACTCTACTTCTAGTAAATCGCTAATGGGGTCTTTGGTGGAAAAGTCGAATTCTTCCAACTCACGCTTCCAATGAGCCCACTCGTCACCAAACAAAAGCGCAATTTTCCAAATACTGTCTTCCGGCTGCACAATATTGCGTTTCACCAAAGACTACACTTGCCTTTGAAACTTCACCATCGGATGGACAACCTTAGGGCTGGTCAGCGTTTCACTCATATTCAAAATCGAAAAAAATCCAAAAAAGACGTCGTTAAATCGCGATCGCAGCGCACCAGATTCTCTGCTTAAGGAATTGATTATTCGTCAAACTTCTTACCCAGAAAAGCCAGCTTCTACAACGCCTTGCTAGCTAACTCTGCGATTTTTGAATTTGAACGATGTAAAAAACTCTCTAAACAGCCTTTGAAACTATGGCTGAATCACTTATTTGATTTTCACTTGGTCAAGATAACACACGAAACCGTCATGTACACATGAATTTACGTTCGGTTAACCGCCAAACCAGTTTTAGAACCCAATATCTCTACTTAGGCTGATCTTTAACGGTTTGAAATTGCACTCGGAAGCTGATCGACTCATTCCTTAGCGCGATGACTTTGAGTGACTATGTATTGTTTTCACACAGTGGCGTTTCCACCCGTTGCTTAACCCCGTGGACAGTTCCCTGCCTAGTGCCATTGAAATCAGCTCTGCTTAAGTGGGTTTGGGGGCAGGTTAGTAGCAATCCCTCTTTCAAAAAATAAGTAGCCAATAACACCGCTGAACTAAAAGTCATTAGGGGCTTGTCGGGGCCAAACAGGTGCGCAGAGCGAAGGGGAGAGCTATCGTAATAATAGAAACACTGGAACAACTGTGACTGATTCGACGTCTGCCTCCGCTAATGGCTCCGCCTCAATGCCTGCTGTAAGTAACGACTCTGTTCAAGCCGTTCCAGCTGCGGTAGGTAAAGCTACGCTCGTGTCTTCTAGCCCGCGAGGCAAAGTCGATGTGGTTGAACAGTTAGGGCAGCTGTTATCTCAGCGCGCGGGCGATCGCCATCTCGTCCTCATTCAAGACTTTCCTGACCCCGACGCCTTGTCGTCGGCATGGGCCTATCGCCTGATTTGTCAGCAGTACGATGTTGACTGCGACATTTACTATGGCGGCACCTTGAGCCATCAAGAAAACATTGCATTGGTGCGGCTTTCGGGACTGCCCGCCCGTCGCTGGAACCCTCAGACCAAAACTGGCCCCGACCTGAGCAAGTATCAGGCCTACGTGCTGCTCGACACCCAGGGAACGACTTCTCAGCTGACACGTCAAGTCGAGGACGCAAATCTATCCTTGTTTCTTGTGGTCGATCATCACGCCCCGCAAAAAGACATTGATGCTGCGTTAATCGATGTTCGGCCCCATATTCGGGCAACAGCAACGATTCTTACGCAGTACCTTCAAAGTGAGAAATTGCTGACTCTCGATCGCAGCAACAGCACCCATGTGAAATGCGCTACGGCGTTAATGCATGGCCTGCGATCGGATACCAGTAACTTGATGCACGCTGCCGAAGCCGACTTTATGGCGGCGGCTTATCTCAGCAACTTCTATGACCCGCAACTGTTGGCGGCAATTTTGCGAGCTTCACGCTCCAAACGTGTGATGGATGTGATTGAGCGATCGCTCCGCAACCGCACAGTACAGAACAACGTATCGATTGCGGGGGTGGGATATCTGCGCTATGACGATCGCGATGCCATTCCCCAAGCCGCTGACTTCCTAGTGACCGAAGAGAACATCCACACGGCCGTGGTCTATGGCATCGTCCACGATGAAGACGAAGAGCGAGAGGTCGTCATTGGTTCCCTGCGCACCAGCAAAATCACCCTAGATCCAGATGAGTTCATGAAAGAAGCCTTTGGACAAGACCCTGCTGGACGCTTCTTTGGCGGCGGCCGGACAACCGCTGGTGGCTTTGAGATTCCGGTCGGCTTCCTTTCGGGCTTTTACGAAAACAGCGACTACAATCGCCTCAAGTGGGAAGTCTTTGACATGCAAATCAAGCAAAAGCTTTGGCGACTGGTAAATCCTGAAGATGGCCTTATCTCAACAGACTGAGTTGTATTTCATCCGTCATGGTATTGCGGCCGAACGAGGCACCTATGCTAACGATGACGATCGCCCCCTCACCGATAAAGGCCGGGCGCGCATCCAAGCTGTGGCTCATCGGCTAGTGGACCTGGGCTGCCGCGTCGAAATGATTCTTACAAGCCCTTTGGTGCGGGCCCACCAAACGACGCAAATTTTGCTGGAAGCTGGACTCGCTCCTACGTCTGAAACGACGAAGTTCCTAGCCCCCGGCGGTAATTTGTCAGATTGGCTTCCTTGGCTAGCAGACTGGCAGATGACTCATCCTGTGAGTCGTTTAGCGCTAGTGGGTCATGAGCCAGATCTGAGTCACTGGGCACAGTTATTCGTACAGGGGCAGGTGAGCCAACACTGGCAACTCAAAAAAGCGGGTGTTATTGGGGTTGAGATACCCGCTGCAAAAGACGCGATCGGCAACAGCGAATTATTTTGGCTTGCCCCACCCCGTCTCTTACTCTGAAATGCTTTCGACAATAGAAGCAGGAAGGTTATAACCATACAGAGAAACCTTTCCCTCCCGGATAACAGGAGTGCGATATGCCCCAGCCCGGCTTATCTTTGCGGCAACCCGTTGCAGTGTGGAATCGCCCGCTGAAAGCAAATTTCAAGGACTTGTTCAAAGCTTTAGGCAAAGGTGGCGTGGATGCCGCCACGGGGCAATGGGCAGGGCTTGGCAAGGACCTGGTCGATGCGTCGGTAGCGGTAGGGTTAGGCAATGACGCCGGACAGATCGCTTGGCTCCTGATTTACCGATCGCTGGCCCAGGCCATGGCGAGTTTGGTGAAAGACAGCGAACCCCTGCTGGAAACCATCCCGGACAACATTGACCAGATTAGCGATCGCCTCGATCTCTCCCTCGAAGATCAAGAACTCACCCTCGACACCCAATTCTTTGAGCAGCCCGACACCCTCCCCATTCTCACAGCGCTGCAGGTGCCCCTGACTCAGCTCTTGACTCCGTTTTTAGCACATCCTCAGTATCCTGAACGGGCGGCTCAGCAAGCTGAGGCGATCGCTGCGCGTCTGCCGTCCTACTTTGTCTTTGCGCTAGATCAAGAATGGCGATCTCGCCCCAGCGAATACGACCTGCTCAAGCAAACGCTGGAAACGCCCTTTACCCAGGCCAGCCGCCAAGTTGCGGAATGGCGACTTTACCGAGCTTGGCTGCAAAAGCAGATTGATGAACCGATGTTTTTGGAGCCGTTTGGGCTGCGGCAGGTCTACGTGCCCCAGCTTGCGTACTATCGGCGACCAGTGGAAGAAGATGCGTCGAGCTACAGCAGCGCCAACCAGACCTATGAACGGGTGGTAATTGATCTAGAGGCGGACTTACAGCAGTGGCGGCAGGCGGCGGTGCGTAATGATGCGATTCGCATTATCAGCGGTGGCCCTGGCTCTGGCAAATCCTCCTTTGCCAAGATCTTTGCGGCCCATCAGGCTGCTAAGGGACAGCGGGTTCTGTTTGTGCCGCTGCACCAGTTCGACCCAGCGGGCGACTTGCCCAATGCGATCGCCGAATTCATTCAATACGACGCCTATCTGATAACGAATCCCCTCGATCCGGCACAGCTCTCGGTGGCGCAGCGATTGCTGATCATTTTTGATGGCTTGGATGAGTTGGCGATGCAGGGGCGCATTGCCAAGGAAGTGGCCCAAGGTTTTGTTCGGGAAGTGCAACGCCAAGTGGATCGCGTGAATCAGCGCGAAACGTTGATGCAGGTGCTAATTACCGGACGAGAAATCGTTGTACAAGACAACAGCAGCGAATTTCGACAGCCGCGTCAAATTTTGTATCTGCTGCCGTATCTATTGCCCGAGGCCAAACGGAAACAGGATAGCGGAGATCGCTATGTGGATGAGCATGGTTGGCTTCAGGGCGATCGCCGACAGAATTGGTGGCAACGCTACGGTCAAGTCAGTGGTCGCGGATACACGGCACTCCCCGCTGAGCTGGATCGAGGCAATCTGGTGGAAATCACCGCGCAACCCCTGCTGAATTATTTGGTCGCCCTCAGTTACGCCTCCGGCAAGCTCACCTTTACTGAAACCACCAACCTGAATGAGATTTACTTCAGCCTGTTGAAGGCAGTTTATGAGCGCGGCTACGAAGATAACCGCCGCCACGCCACCATTCAAGGCATGAGTGAGCGTGACTTTATTCGCATTTTGGAAGAAATTGCTCTGGCCTCTTGGCATGGCGATGGCCGCACTACCACTGTGCAAGAGATCGAGCAGCACTGCGACAGCAGCGGCTTGCGCAAGTTACTGGCAAAGTTTGAAGAAGGGGCTCAGGCTGGAGTTACCCGTCTACTCACCGCCTTCTACTTTCGCCAGAGTGGCGGAATCCGTGATGGCGATCTCACCTTCGAATTTACCCACAAAAGTTTTGGCGAATACCTCACCGCCCGCCGCATCGTTCGCTGCATTGTCCGCATTCAAACCAAACTCAACGAAGACGACATTGATGAAAGTTGGGACACCCACCAAGCCCTCGTTGAATGGGCCAAAGTCTGCGCTAGTCCCAGCTATATGAACGATGCCTTGTTTGAATTTCTGCAAGAAGAAGTGCGGTTACAAAGTGTCGAAACCGCCAGGGCTTGGCAGCAAACCCTTGTCAAACTGGTAGAGCGCTGTTCGCGGGAATGGATGCCCATGGAAGCCTTGCCCCGCAAAAAGTTTCGCCATGAAGCCGTCTGTGCCCGTCATGGCGAAGAGTCGCTTTTTGCTGCGCTCTATTCTTGTGCCCGTGTTACCAACGAAGTCTCGAATGTGAATTGGCGATGGCCTCAATCTTTCGGGAGTTGGCTTAATACTCTGCGAGGTCAGCGGACAAATTGGGGTGACGAACCGCTAATCTTGAAATCTCTTGGTCACCTAAATTTAGGTGACTGCTGCCTGTTGGGGCAAGATTTACGTCTTGCTAATTTGAAAGGTGCCAATCTTAATCATGCAAACCTGAGCGAAACAAATCTCACCGGAGCAGACCTTAGTGGGGCAGACCTCAGTGAAGCAGACCTTAGTGGGGCAGACCTCAGTGAAGCAGACCTCAGTAAGGCAGACCTTAGCTATACCGATCTAGATAAGACTAATTTGAGCTGGGCAGATCTTTCTGAAGCAGATTTAAGTACTGCATTGTTCATCGGAACAATAATGTTTGGGGTAAATCTCAGCAAAGCAAATCTTAGTTACTCAGACTTAAAGGAAATGGATCTGAGCTGTACGAATTTGTTTGAAACAAATTTAGAAGCAGCAAATCTATTGAGAGGAAACTTAGAGGCAGCGGACCTGTTTGAAGTAAATTTAACCAGAGCAAACCTTACTGAGGCAAATCTATTTCAGACAAATATGAGCAACGGAAATCTCACTCGAGCAAATTTGCAAGGAGTAAATTTAGTTGATGCTGAATTAAGCAACTCAAATCTGAGCTGGGCAAATTTGGGTCGTGCGAATCTTTCTCAGGGGAACCTCTTCGAAGCGAATCTGAGTCATGCAAACTTAAGTGCCGCAAATCTAAGTGAAACTGATTTACAATATGCCAACTTAATTGGAGCAGATCTCACCAAAACTGACCTAAGTAATGTAAGCCTTGAATCAATATTATGGGATGAGAAAACACTTTGGCCGGATGTAGAAATGATAAAAAAGGCCATAAATATCCCCGAGGTGTTGAAGCAGCAGCTAGGGATTGAGTGAAATTGCTCAAGGTTTCAGGTGTAACTTGCCGCACTATTCCCCTTAAGCAGATTTTTGAGATTTATTAGAGCGACTAAAGAATTTGTCAGAGTACTTGCTGAAAGCTCTTTCGAAAAGCCCATTTCAGCCTTTACATTGGATGATAGGCTCTGGGTTCTTCGACAAAGAGTCTTGCGGTTAGCTAAAAGAATTCAGTCGGGTCACTGTGGTGTGTCCCTAAAATGCGAAATTCCTGTCAAGAGTCAGTCAGTTCAAAACGGCTGACCAATAAAAAGGGCGTATCTTGTTTTTGGCTTAATGCCGCAACAAGATACGCCGTTCCCTCACTCTTTCTCCCTAGATCTGGCTAAGCACCATATCCTAG
>CAZFWL010000082.1:0-8926 GCA_964522775.1 uncultured Halomicronema sp. | reverse complement strand
ACTGACGCGAATGATACTGACGCGGGTGCTGATCCTTCTGATAGTGCTGGTGAAGCTCCAACCAGTGAGAGCGGTCAGGCAGCAACGGCAGAGACGCCTGACGACAGTACTGAGGCGGCTACCGATAGCCCGCAACCAGGAGAAGAAGGCGGGGCTGAGCCAGCGCCCCTGCCAGAGTTGAGTATTTCTGACGTGCCAGAAGATTACTGGGCCTATCCATACATCGTCAGCTTGTTTGAAGCGGGATTGTTGCCGAATTTCCCCAGCGGGACGCTGCAACCTGATAAGGAACTCACGAGAGCCGAATTGGCGGCATTGCTGAATAAGTCGATTGTGGCGGATGCACCACCGAAGCGATCCTTGACTTTTTCCGATGTTGCGCCAGACTACTGGGCCGCCAATGACATCAAACAAGTGGTAGAGGCAGGTTACATGACTGGCTTTCCTGGCAGCGTTTTTCAACCCGACGACATCGTGCCGCGCTACCAGGTATATATCACCATGGCTACCGGGCTAGAGCTAGCACCACCAGCCGATGTCGAAGGTACGATCAATCAATATCAGGGCTCTGAATCCTTGCCTGCTTGGGCCAAGCCCCAGGTGGCGGCCGCCGCTGATCTAGGCATGGTCGTTAACCATCCTGATCCGCAGCAGTTAGCTCCCTTAGCACCTGCGACCCGTGCCGACCTCATTGCAACGATTCACCAGGCACTAGTGGCCCAGGGCAAAATCGAGCCGATTGACACTCCTTAAGGCGGCTCGGCTCATCTGGCACAACGTTTTTTTGAATCAAGATGGGGCAGGAATGCGCCAAGCAATTGTCTGATTGCGGGTAAAGCTTTACTCGTAAAGATTGATTTGACTGCCGCCAATCGAAAGACCATATTGGCCGTAGATGTCCTGCCCGAGTAGACCCACATCACCCCCGATCGCGACCCAGACATTTTCCACGACCAAATCCCCAACCTGAAGTTTACCGACGTAACCAACGGGAATTTGGACTTGGCGGCCATCGGCCACAGTTACCAGAGCTTCTCCAGTTACCACTACGCCAATCTCATTTGCCATTGCTTGGGTGATTAATGTGCCAGAGGCTCCCGTATCGAAGAGCATGGTGAAGTCCTGAGTGCTTTGATTGCCGTGCAGTGTAACGGGAACCACTGGGGTGCCACCCATCGAATCCACAATGGGAATGGTCGCCACCAATCCTGGTGGGCGATTCGGGTTAGCGGTAGCGGGTTGGGCTTGAGTTGAAGGTTGGCCAGCGGCGCGCTGTTGGGCTAAAGCCAGGTTCTGGCCGTATTCTTTGACCTTTTGCTGAGCTGTAGCGTGATTCGGGTCATCAGCTGGCACTTGCTGCATGTACTGGACAGCTTGCTGCCAACGACTTGCGGCTAGTTGCCAATCGTCGGGGGATTGAGCTGACTGACCGATCGCGACGGCACTTTCAGCCCGGGTCACCGCTTCCCGAAAATAATTACGACTTGGTCGGCTAGGCGTTGTTTCGGCTGCCGTAGCCGTTGATGGCGCGTCTGCCACTGTTTCAACTTCTGGTTGGGAGGCTTCTGTAGCGGCAGGCTCAGTTTCTGGCGAGGTTTCTTCTGAAACGGCTTCATTAGACGACGGCGTGATCGTAATAGTGAACGGCAGTGACGAACAGCCTGCCACTAGCCAACAGCTGCCGACACCGACTAGCCAATGGAGCGAACGATTCATAATTCTCTCCTCAAAGAAACCTGTCAAACTCTGCAACAGACTCAGTGGAGTCCGCTATTGTTAAGAGTGCCCTAACGGTAGCGCACGGTCACACCTACACGCCCCACACCTATGTTTTCAGAAAATTACTCCCCTGCTTTATTAGTTCTGGCTGATGGTTCCAGCTTTCGCGGTTGGAGCTTTGGTGCACCGGGTACGGTCATGGGCGAGGTGGTCTTCAATACAGGCATGTCGGGCTATCAAGAAGTGCTCACTGACCCCAGCTACTGTGGTCAAATCGTGGCTTTCACTTATCCCGAATTGGGTAATACCGGAGTCAATCCAGAGGATGAGGAATCGGCTAAACCCCATATTCGTGGAGCGATCGCCCGTAATATCTGCGAGATTCCAAGCAATTGGCGCTCTACCCAGTCACTGCCTGATTATCTGAAACAGCACCACATTCCAGGCATTTTTGGCATTGATACGCGAGCTCTGACCCGTATCCTGCGGCAAACCGGGGCTATGAATGGCGCAATTTCGACCGAGGTGCTGGAAGTAAACGAACTGCTACGACAGTTGCAGGCAGCTCCCAGCATGGCGGGTTTGAACCTGGTGCAAGAAGTCACTACCCAAGAGCCCTATGAGTGGAGCGAGCCAACAGAAACTTTGTGGGAGTGTTATCCCGAGGATGAAGCGGCTGAGCCAACCTTGACCGTCGTTGCCATCGACTTTGGCATTAAGCGCAATATTTTGCGGCGGCTGACTCGGTATGGCTGTCGAGTTATTGTGGTGCCTGCCAATACTTCACCGGAAAAGATTCTTAGTTACAAGCCTGACGGCATTTTTCTGTCCAACGGCCCTGGTGATCCAGCTGCTGTCGAAGAAGCGCCCAAAACTGTGCAGGCATTGCTAGATCATCAACTGCCTACCTTTGGGATCTGTATGGGTCATCAAATTTTAGGGCGATCGCTAGGGGGCGAAACCTTCAAGCTTAAGTTTGGCCACCGAGGACTCAACCATCCCTGTGGCTTGTCGCAGCAGGTTGAAATTACGAGCCAAAACCACGGCTTTGCCATCAGTGCCGATTCCATTGAAGATGCCAACGTCGAAATCAGCCATCTCAACTTGAACGATCGCACCGTGGCTGGCATTCGGCATAAAACCCTGCCGCTGTTTTCGGTGCAATATCACCCCGAAGCCAGCCCAGGCCCTCACGATGCCGATTATCTCTTCCGCGATTTCGTTGCGCTAATGCGGCAAAATTCGGCTGGTTAAAGCCACTTATCTTCACAACAAACGGGCTGCGGGAGTTGAGTATCATTCAACTCCCGCAGCCCGTTTGTAAACCTCAGATGCTGCAGATCTGAACTGCTAGTGTTGTCTACGATTCAATATCAATCGTTCTAAAGCTGGCCTCTTGAGTCGGAGATGGACGTCTTCTGGCTGACTTTTTGCGATTCGTAGTCGCGCTCAAAAAGACTTGGGTCAGCTCGGCCGCTAACAGGGTCGCGACGGCAGCATCATCAATCCAACCAATGATGGGAATAAAATCAGGTGCAATATCAATTGGCGAGAGCAAGTAAAGCATCGTGCCGCCAATGATCACCCAGCGGTATTTGGGATGACGCAGGGTTTGCTTATACCAGTTGTAAAAGGATTGAACGAGATTTTCCATGTGCTTGGGCTTTCCGTCGTTGTGCCTCTTTATAATCCCGGGAAACACGGTTTGTTCACAGTGCTGAAACCTACCCGATTCAGGGGGAAAGCCGTACGCTGCGGTGCAATCAAGGCGCGGATGGTCGAAATGAGGGGCCTTCAACCAGGAATTCGGCGGATTTTTGCCCCGTACCTCTTAAAATGTCGCATGACTCTCTAGAATTGGAATGCCCTGGATGAGTGAGCGTATCTACGAAGTGAGATCGCCCCCAGTGGCAGCCCCAGGACACTAGAATTGCCCCAGTGTGTCAACGGTACGAGTGAGGAGGTGCTTTTGTGAATATTACCGAACTGTTTGCCCGTGGCGGCCTAGCCATGTGGCCGCTGCTATTTTTATCGGTTCTGTCACTGGGCACCATTATTGACCGGATCTGGTTTTGGTCGCGTATTTTGACCAAAGAGCGAGAAGTGGCCGGTCGGGTTTTAGAAGCGGCCCGGCGGGAATGGTCCGCCGCGACTGACATTGCCCAACGCGCTAATAAACTGCCCATGGGTCGGTTTTTATATGCGGCACTCTCGCTAGACTCGCCGGACCCAGAGGTCTTTCGTCTAGCGTTAGAGACGTCTGCCGATGAAGAACTGACAGTGATGCGGAAGGGGGAAAAAATCCTCGAAGCGGTCATTGCGCTGTCCCCAATGATCGGCTTGCTCGGTACCGTCTTTGGCCTGATCAATTCGCTAGGATCCATTGACTTATCTGATTTAGCCAGTGATAGCACTAGCGGCACAGTGCTGGGTATCGGTGAGGCGCTCATTAGTACTGCTGCTGGTTTGGTGATTGCGATCGTCAGCATGGCCTTTTATCGCTTGTTTCAGGGGTTTGTCTTTGGGCAGGCAAAGGTCTTTCGACAGTCAGGGAGCGAGTTAGAGTTGCTTTACCGTCAGGCTTGGCCAGTCAAAGAGCGGTCGACTGAGGTGCCTGCAGCCCCATCGACGGAGGTAGCTGAGTCCAATGAAAATTGATTATCTAGAGTCTCCTAATGAAGATGTGCGGATTGAGATCATTCCGCTGATTGACATCATTTTTTGTATTTTGACGTTCTTCATTCTGGCGGCGGTGGGGCTGACGCGTCAGCAAGCGATTGACCTTGATTTGCCCAGTGCAAATACAGGTAACGCTCTGCCCCCCCAAGGCATCGGGTCAGAGGCGTTGCAGCGACAGCGGTTGTACGTCAGCGTTGATGCGATCGGGCAGGTCTATATCGACCAGCAACCCGTCACGCTGAATTTGCTCTACGACGTGTTGTTGCAACACCAGCAAGTGTCACCAGAAGGACTCATCGTGTTGTACGCGTCACGAGATGCGCGGTACGAGGATGTGATTCAGGTGCTGGATCTGCTGCGCGAGGTCGGGGGCGATCGCGTGGCGTTGGCAACGCTACCAGGGGAACCTTTGGAATCTCCGGTTCCTGGCTTGGAATCGCCGCTACCGGGCCAAACTGTGCCTTCAGACGATGAGCTGATTACTCCTAGTCCTTTCCCTTCCGGTACGGATCCTCTGAGTCCTGGCATTGATGACCCCGCACTCCAAGACCGATTGCAACAAGTCCCGACGGATCGATTAGAGACCTTACCAACGGAGCCTTCCACAGCACCCGACGAAGTGGAATAGGGACTGGAAGCAATTTCAGATGTTGGATCAGGAAGATTAGCTGATGTGAATACGAGCCTTGAAGCGGTGGGTGATTTGAGCGATCGCTGCTGGCCGCACATTTATAGAGTTGCCCGCCAAGCTTAGGCTGGGCTTAACCTGGCTCCCATCAGTCAAAGTGTTGTTGGGCACAAGTACAGCCAAGATGATAATCAAGCCGCCAATAGCTCATGACGCGATCGCTCATGAACAAATCGTGCTCCTATCTGGCACCCCAGGATTCTCTCGATCTCATAGCTACTGATTTTATGAAGGAGAGATAAAGTCAGCCTGATCGTTATCAAGCACTGATAAAGCCTCCGTGATTACACGAAGGCTTAAAACTACCATTACCGTCTCTTTACGTTGGTCTGAGAAAGTTACTGGTGAACACAATAAGACTGCGTTGAACGGCTCTTCAAGCGCTGGAATGGCTATCCGAAAGTCGTCGATCAGATGGATTGAGTGGGAGAAGTGCGTCCAGGGTAAGTAGGTTCAGTGATGGCTGATTGGGTCGTCTTTGAGTCTGCTGGCTAGTTTGCGCGGTCTTTTCGTAGCGTCGATTTTGGTTCGTCAAACCGACAAGTTTAGGGGCAGCTTCATGGCTGGCCAACTTTGTCGTGCTGTCTAATTTTTAAGCCGAAGAGGGATTTATGGCCGACTTTACGCTCGAACTGCTACACGTAGCCGACCAAGAAGCTGGGGCCCTGGCGGTACAAGATGCCCCACGCCTGTCAGCAATCATGAATGCTTTGGAAGCCCAAGATCTGGGTAATGATGGCATTGCCGACAATACGCTGCGATTGTCTGCTGGGGATGCCTTCATTCCGGGTTTGTTTTACGATGCCTCGGCTACAGCCTTCGGTGCTGCAGGCATTGCCGATATTCAGATTCAAAATGAGCTAGGGTTTGCCGCGATCGCTTTGGGTAACCACGAGTTCGACTTTGGTACTCGCGAGCTGTCTGAGCTGATTACCGGACAAGATGTCACTGACGATAGTGACGCTGAAGACGGCTTCGTTGATACCTTTCCGGCATCTATCGGTTCGATCTTAGGGCAGGAGTTCCAGGGGGCTCAGTTCGCCTACCTGTCGAGTAATCTTGACTTTTCCACCGATGCGTTTCTTGCACCGCTGGCAGTCGAGGGAGGGCAGGCTCCTCAAGCTAACACCGTCACCTCCTCCGTAGTGATTGATGTTAATGGCGAAAATATTGGCGTTGTCGGGGCCACGACTCCGACTTTAGCTAGCATCGCCAGCGCTGGCGATGTCGGTATTGCTCCGGCTCCGTTCGATCCGAATCCTACTGATGCACAACTTGATGCGTTGGCTGCAGAAATCCAGGCTGAAGTCGATGCTTTGCTCGCAGCCAACCCCGATATGAACAAGGTGGTGTTGCTGTCTCACATGCAGCAGCTCAGCATCGAGCAGGCTCTCGCTGAGCGTTTGGTGAACGTCGATATCATCGTGGGTGGCGGTTCCAATACCCGCCTGACCGACGAAAATGATCGCCTCCGCGACGGTGATACCAGCCAAGGAGACTATCCACAATTCATCACCAATGCGGGTGGCACCCAGACGGCAGTTGTGAATACCGACGGTAGCTACAAGTATGTAGGTCGTTTAGTCGTTGATTTCGATGCTGACGGCAACATCCTGCCGGATAGCTACGACGCCAGCGTATCCGGTGCGTATGCGACCGATGCGCAAGGGGTCGCCGACCTCAACGCCGCAGGGTTAGTGGACGCTGAGATTCAGCAAATTGTGGATGCGATTGAGGCCCAAATCATCGCGACTGAGGGGAATGTTTTCGGGACTGCAGATGTCTTCCTCAATGGCAACCGCTCCGGTACTGATGCGGCGGATGATCCTGACGGGGTGCGGACTCAGGAAACGAACTTAGGGAACCTGACGGCTGATGCCAACTTGGCGATCGCGCAAGAATCCGACCCCACTGTGGTTATTTCCCTCAAGAATGGTGGTGGCATTCGAGCATCTATCGGTCAAACGGTTGTCCCCGCGGGTGGGACTGAGGCCGTTCGCCTGCCTAGCGAATCGGTCACTGATAGTGACGGCAACGTTGTCAAACCCGAAGGCGGTATCAGCCAGAACGACATCCAGACCACGCTGGCCTTCAACAATGACCTGACGCTGCTGACGTTGACCAAAGCCGAGATCGTGGGTCTGTTAGAGCATGGGGTGAGTGCGTTGCCTAGCGTAGCGGGTGCTTTCCCGCAAATCTCGGGTGTGAAGTTCTCCTACGATCCTGACTTGGCCGCTGGCGATCGCCTGATCAGTGCGGGCATTTTTGACGAAAACGACAATCTCGTTGCTGAATTGGTGCGCGATGGCGAAATCGTCGGTGATACTAGCGAAGAGTTCCGCATGGTGACTCTGGGCTTCCTGGCAGCTCCCCGCTTCGACGATGAAGGCAACTTTACTGGCGGTGGCGATGGCTATCCTTTCCCCAACCTGGATGATCCGGCTGTCGCCGCGCGAGTGAATCCGATTTCACTAGAGCAAGAAGGCGTGCAAACCGGCGACGCCACCTTTGCCGATGATGGTACCGAGCAAGATGCGCTCGCTGAGTACTTGCTGGATAACTTTGAGAGCACGCCTTTCGACGAGGCGGATACCGGTCGTGACCTCGACGATCGCATTCAAAACTTGAACTTCCGCGCTGACAGCATTTTCGGTAATAGCGGTGATGGCGGTGATAGCGGTGACACCCCCACTGAGCCAGTCGTTGGCCTAAATCTGCTAGGGACCTTTGAGACCGGTGTATTTGATGAAGGCGCTGCTGAGATCAATGCGTTCGACCCCGACAGTGGTCTGCTGTTTGTCGTTAACTCTAACGACGTAACCATCGATATTCTCGATGTTAGCGACCCCACCACCCCCACTTTGGTTAACCAAATCGATGCGACTCAGTTCGGCGCGGGTGCTAACAGCGTGGCTGTAAGTAACGGCATCGTGGCTGTGGCCATTGAGAACGACACCGTAACCGACCCCGGCAAGGTCGTGTTTTTTGATGCCGATGGCAACGTCTTAGGTGAACTTGAAGTCGGTGCATTGCCTGATATGGTGACCTTCACTCCGGACGGCACCAAAGTCCTGGTTGCTAACGAAGGTGAACCTGACGAAGGTGTAGATCCTGAAGGTTCCGTCAGCATCATCGACATTTCCGGCGGCGTTGCCAATGCCACTGTTGAGACAGCTGATTTCACGGCCTTCGATGGTCAGGAAGACACGCTACGAGCTGAAGGGGTTCGCATCTTCCCCGGTGTGGATTTCTCTAAAGATGCTGAACCTGAGTACATCACCGTTGCGCCTGACGGCACGCAAGCTTTTGTCAGCTTGCAAGAAAACAATGCTTTTGCCGTAATCGACCTCGGGATAAAGCAAATTACCGATGTGGTCGGTCTGGGTTACAAAGACTACAACTTACCTGGCAACGGCATCGACGCTAGCGACAGTGACGACGCTATCAACATCCAAAACTATCCCGTGTTTGGCATGTACATGCCTGATGCGATCGCTAGCTACGAAGTCGGCGGCATCACCTACGTCGTCACTGCCAACGAGGGCGATGCCCGTGACGAAGATGCTCGGGTAGCCGATTTAGTGTTAGATCCGGTGGCTTTCCCCAATGCCGCAGAACTGCAGCAAGAGGATGTCCTGGGTCGTTTGGAAGTGTCCACCATTGATGGTGACATCGATGGCGATGGCGACTTCGATGCGCTTTACTCTTACGGCGCTCGTTCCTTCACTATTTTCGATACTGCGGGCAACGTCATCTTCGATAGTGGTGACGAGTTTGAACAAATCACGGCAAGCCTGCTTCCCGACTTCTTCAACTCCACCAACGACGAAAACGGCTCCT
>CAZFWL010000081.1:6890-8928 GCA_964522775.1 uncultured Halomicronema sp. | reverse complement strand
ACTTCTTTGTCTTTCGCAAAGAGCAGCACATCTTTGTTGGGGGCAATTTGCCCAGTCAAAATCAGGCAGTGGGTCGAGGTCTCCAATGCCGCAATTTGGAGGTCACGGCGATCTCCCCCAGTCACAACGGCTTGATGGGTACCTTGTCCAAAGAAGCGCAGGGCTGAATTCACGTTCATCGCCCCAATCTTCAAGCTCTCGACGACTAAATCGAGGTGGTCTTGCCCACAGAGGACTTCTGCATCGAGATACCGCACTAATTCTGAAACCCGAATGCCTTGTAGAAATGCTAATTCTGGTAGCATTCCTAAGACCGGAATGCCTAACTGCTCTAGATACGGGGCAATGGTCTCACAAGTCAACTCACTATCTTGCTCGCTGACTTCGTTTAAGACGACGCCCAGTAAGGCGGGGCCGAGGCGTTTTTGGGCGGCCACGAGCTGGTCGATCATGCCTAACGTGTTGGAATGCATGACCAAAATCACCTGGGCATCTAACGCGATCGCCATTTCAGGTAAAGACAGATTGAACAATGCGCCTTCTTCTAAATTGGACGGCCCTTCCAACAGAGCAACATCACTCTCAACATTGAGCCAATAGTTCTGTAAAGCGGCCCCTAAGCCTGAAGTATTTGGTTGCTGAATTTGCGCCATCCAAGATTGACGGTTGAGCGAGAGCAGATTGGGAGATTGCTGTTTTGTACTCAGCCCCAGCGTAGTAGGGACAAAAGTCAAATCACCGTCAGTGACATCAAGGCCGTAACCAAAAGCATCAATTGACGCTAAGGGCTTGCCCCAACTCACCGCACATCCCATTGCTTGTAACTGGCTACCGATGGCGATAGAAAGTGTTGACTTACCACTATAGGGTGCTGTTGAGCCAATAATTAGATGCTTGGCGGTGTTGGGCACTCCTCTCGCTCCTTACTAATGCTTATCTGTGGGACTGCCCTTTTAATTTTGCCACTCTTTTCTGAGTCCGGCGGTGCAACCCTAGTCGTCTAATCGTAAAAGCTTACGATAGAAAGACTTGGAAAAATCGGCGGGTTTTTTATGGCGTAAGGCGACGACGACGTCAAAGAGAAAGTCGACATATTCAAAGGTTGCCATAGTGATCTCGTAGCTCAAATCAGCGTCGTCATCAAATTGCAAACGACACCGAGTTAAGTCAGCTGGCAACGTAGAAACATTCCAGGTTGCAATGAAGGGAATGCTGTCGCCTTCTTCAATGGCACGTTCTCCCTCTAAATTGCCTTGCTTATAGAGACCGATTGCATAGGGCAAAGCATTACGCTTGTTGCCTTGATAGTAAGGTAGATAAACGCCAATTTCGGCTTTCTGAGCGGGTTTTATCTCTTCAAACGTCAGTGACATAGTGGCTTTGGAAATTTGTGTGACTGATGACTCAGGTGAGGTCGTGGATGAAAACCTCAGTGCCCAGCTCTAGGGTTCCCGAAGTTGCGGTTTGTGACCTCAGTGATAGCACAACAACTGTCTTTACAGGCATAACAATTATCGTTAAGAACCCTTAAGCCGTTAGGATGAAACTAGACTCAGGTTAAGGCTTTGTCATCTTTCGCAATTTTTGAGGTTTTGCTATTGCCGCTTCTGAAAGGCTAGTGAAACTTACTTGACTCTGTCTTTGACCTACTGGGATGCCGCAGTAATCGACAAAATCTGTTTGTAAATTCAGATTTTTGGAGGATGGTCACACACCATCGGCGAGGCTTGGCACTCATCTTAATAGCCGTCAGAGGAGATAACAATCAGCACTTATGTTGAATGGATTTAAGAGCAATTCGGCGAGCTTATCTCCTCTAGAGGCCGATGATTTTCATCGCTATGAGCGACGACGACTGAAGGCGGCAATTTCATTGGTGGCTGTTTGGGCTTTCACCGCGATGTTGCATCTATCAGCGTGGGGCCACTGGGTTGTGTATGGTCTGGCCTTGATTATCGGCGTGCATCTGGTGCGAGTGCTGCTGCGGGTGCCACCCACGGGCCCAGAGGCGTTGCCGAGCTGGCAAGATACGCCCACC
>CAZFWL010000081.1:0-6862 GCA_964522775.1 uncultured Halomicronema sp. | reverse complement strand
AGCGACGGCTTTGAGCCAGTGGCCGACTGTCTCAATTTTGGTGGCGGCTAAAAACGAAGTGCAAGTGATCAGGCGGTTGGTAGCTTCATTAGAGGCGATTGATTATCCTCCCAGCCGTTTCGATATTTGGTTGATTAACGATAACAGTAGCGACGGAACCGGGGCGTTGATGGATCGACTGGCCCAGGTTCAGGAAAATCTGCACGTCATCCATCGCGATAAAACTGCTACTGGGGGTAAGTCAGGAGCGCTGAATCAAGTATGGCCAACTACTCCAGGCTCAATTTTGCTGGTATTTGATGCCGATGCTCAAATTCCACCGGATTGTTTGCGGCGAGTTGTGCCTTTATTTCAGCAAGAGCATGTGGGGGCGGTGCAACTGCGTAAGGCGATCGCCAACGGTACCCAGAATTTTTGGACACGTGGCCAAGTGGCGGAAATGGCGTTTGATGCCTATTGCCAATTCAAACGGAATGCTTTGGACGGCATCGGCGAGCTGCGAGGCAATGGCCAGTTTGTGCGCCGCACTGCCCTAGAGCAATGTGGTGGCTGGAATGAAGAGACCATCACTGATGATCTGGATTTGACGCTGAAGCTACATGTCAACGGCTGGGATGTACCGCTGATGATGTCCCCACCGGTGCGGGAAGAGGGGGTGACTCGGGCAGTGTCCCTCTGGCATCAGCGTAACCGTTGGGCCGAAGGCGGCTATCAGCGCTATTTGGACTACTGGCGGCTGTTGACACCCCGCCGCTTGGGCTGGGGTAAAACCCTGGATTTAGCCATTTTTTGGATGGTTCAGTATGGACTGCCGACGGCGGCGCTACCAGATTTCGTGCTCGCGATCGCCCGCCAACGTCCTCCGATGCTAGTGCCCTTATCCAGTATTGCGGCAATTTTTGCCACGGTCGGCATGGCCCGAGGGCTACGGTCTAGTCAAAGTGCTTCCATGTTTTCCATCATGGTGCAGACGGTGCGAGGCATGGTCTTTATGACTCATTGGTTGGTGGTGATTGCCACTGTGACCCTCCGTATGGCCATTCGTCCTAAGCGTTTGAAGTGGGTCAAAACTCAGCACGGTGATGCCGATGGCCCAGTCATTGAAGCTAGTGTGTCTTCTCAGTCTTAACCATAAGGCCGCGGCTACGGCGATTCGCTCCCGGACGTTCATATCTGATGAATAGCGGCTATTGGTTTGCATTGTTTTGTTGCTGAAGCACGTGCGATCGCGTGGGCATCAGTCAGGATCAAAGCGTGGTCATTGCGGAATGAGGGGCAAGTAGTATCCCAATTGTTTAAGGCAGGCAAGATGCTTGCTTTAGAGCAGCCGAGACGACCATCTCAAGTTGATGCAATGCTCATTCCCAGATCGCCTGGGCGGTTTTGTCTGACATTGCCAAGTCGTTGTTGAAGTTTGCTGGCACCATGCTTGATTCCCGAATTCCGGCGGGTTCTTTGTCTGATAAGTGGACACAGTTTCAAGAGCGCAGTCCGCTGGTGAGTCCGAACAACAAGCGCAAACACACGGTTTTGATTGTCGGGACGGGGTTGGCTGGAGCTTCGGCAGCGGCGACTTTAGGCGAACTGGGCTACCACGTCAAAAGCTTTTGTATTCAAGATTCACCTCGTCGCGCTCACAGTATTGCGGCCCAGGGTGGTATCAACGCCACCAAGAACTATCCCAGCGATGGGGATAGCGTGTGGCGCTTGTTTTACGACACGATTAAGGGCGGCGATTATCGATCTCGTGAGGCTAATGTTCACCGCTTAGCGGAAATTAGCAGCCAGATTATTGATCAATGTGTGGCGCAAGGGGTGCCCTTTGCTCGGGAATATAGTGGCCTACTGGCGAACCGTTCCTTTGGGGGCGCGCTGGTGTCGCGGACGTTTTATGCCCGGGGCCAAACGGGGCAGCAACTGTTACTGGGAGCCTACAGCGCCATGATGTGTCAGGTGCAGGCAGGCCAGGTGGAGGTCTATGCTCGCCGCGAAATGCTGGATTTGGTCGTGATTGATGATCAGGCGCGGGGGATCATTGCCCGCAACTTAGTCACGGGGGAATTAGAGCGCCACAGTGGTGATGCGGTGCTGTTGTGTACGGGCGGCTATGGCAACGTTTATTACCTCTCGACCAATGCGAAAAACTCCAATGTGACGGCGGCGTGGCGTTGCCACAAACGGGGCGCTTACTTTGCGAATCCTTGTTATACGCAGATTCATCCCACCTGCATTCCCGTCTCTGGGGACTATCAGTCGAAGCTGACGCTGATGAGCGAGGGCTTGCGCAATGACGGACGAGTTTGGGTGCCGCGGGAACCAGGCGATCGCCGCCCCGCTAATGAAATTCCCGAGGGCGATCGCGACTACTATCTGGAACGACGCTATCCCGCTTTTGGTAATTTGGTGCCGCGTGACGTGGCCTCACGCAATGCCAAAGCGATGACTGATGAAGGACGCGGTGTCGGTGAAACGGGGCTATCGGTCTACCTTGACTTTCGGGATGCGATCGCGGAACAAGGGCAGGAGGCGATCGCGGCGAAGTACGGCAATTTGTTTGATATGTATCAGCGCATCACGGGGGATGATCCCTACCAGGTGCCGATGCGCATTTATCCCGCTGTTCACTACACCATGGGTGGTCTCTGGGTGGACTATTACCTCATGAGTACGATTTCCGGGTTGTTTGTGCTGGGGGAAGCCAATTTTTCGGACCATGGAGCGAATCGCTTGGGTGCTAGTGCGCTGATGCAAGGACTGGCAGATGGCTACTTCGTCATTCCACAAACGCTGGGAGCGTATCTTGCTACGCGAAAACCGGAGTCCATTGCTACGGATCATCCCGCCTTTCAGGAAGTGGAAAATCAGGCGCGTAATCAAATCGACCAGCTCTTGAATATTCGGGGCGACAAAACGGTGATGACCTTTCACCGTGAGTTGGGCCGATTGGTGTGGGACTACGTCGGCATGGCGCGGGATCAGGCGGGACTGGAAACGGCGATCGCCCGCATTCAAGATTTGCGCGAAGAGTTTTGGCACAATCTGAAATTGCCAGGTGAGGCTAACACTTTGAACAAAAACTTGGAGTTTGCGGGTCGCGTTGCGGACTTTATGGAACTGGCGGAACTGATGGCCCGGGATGCCTTGAATCGAGAAGAATCCTGCGGTGGACATTTTCGCGAAGAGCACCAGACGGCTGACGGCGAAGCCAAGCGCGATGACGACCATTTTGCCTATGTGGCGGCTTGGGAATATCAGGGCCGCGATCGTACTCCGACTCTGCACCGCGAAGACTTGGCTTTCGAGAATGTACAGCTCACTCAGCGCAGCTACAAGTAGGGCGTCTATTGTGGGTTCACTGGTTCAAACCCCGGAAGTAAAGTCTGAATCTGCTCCCAAACTGTTTCAGGTCCGATACCGACGATGAGGAGGACTAGTAGCGCGATCGCAATCAGAATGGCGATTCTTAACGTTGCTCGTACGACTTTGAGCACCCAAGTCGTGACGAGAAACAGAATGAATAAAATGCCAATGACGATCGCAATTTCCATCGATTAATCCTACGCTTAGGCCATCACGGGGGAAGTCAGGTTTTGGCTGGCCTCGGTCGCGGCGGTGCGCGCCCACTGATCGACCGTCAAAATGTCTTCCAGCACGGGTTGGGCAACCAGGTCATTGCGGTGGCGATCGCACACCCGCTCAATGACTTTGGCAATTTCTAAGTAGCTAATTTTTTCATCGAGGAACAGCTCCACTGCTTTTTCGTTAGCGGCGTTGAGCACGGCGGTCATGGTGCCCCCAGCGCGGCCAGCGGCGTAGGCCAAATCCATGCAGGGATACTTGGCATGATCCGGTTCCCGGAAGGTGAGGGTGCCCGCTTTGACTAAGTTGAGGGGCTCCCAATCGGTGTAGACGCGATCGGGCCAGGAGATGGCATACAGCAGTGGCAGCCGCATATCCGGCCAACCAAGCTGGGCTAGCACGGACGTATCTTGCAGTTCAATCAGCGAGTGAATGATGCTTTGGGGATGAATGACGATGTCAATATCGTCGTAGTCTTTGCCGAAGAGATAATGGGCTTCGATGACTTCCAACCCTTTGTTCATCAATGTGGCGGAATCGACGGTGATCTTACGGCCCATGCTCCAGTTGGGGTGTTTCAGGGCATCGGCAATAGTGACCTGGGGCAGCTTTTCCACCGGCCAATCGCGAAAGGCTCCACCCGATGCCGTCAGAATAATGCGTCGTAACCCACCATCGGGTACACCTTGCAAGCATTGGAAAATGGCAGAATGCTCGGAGTCGGCGGGGAGCAGCTTGACGCCATGCTTTTCCACCAGCGGTAGCACTGCTGGACCACCCGCGATCAAGGTCTCTTTATTGGCGAGGGCAATATCTTTTCCGGCTTCGATCGCGGCTAACGTCGGCAACAACCCAGCACACCCGACAATTCCCGTAACGACTGCTTCGGCATCACCATAGCGAGCCACTTCCACCACGCCGTCATCCCCTGCCAGGATAATCGGCTGGGGATCAAGGTCAGCTAAAGCGGCTTTGAGATCTGGCAACTTGCTGGCGTTATTAATGGCCACAATCTCTGGTTTGAACTGGCGCACTTGCTGGGCTAGCAAGTCGACGTTGTTACCCGCCGCGATCCCCACTAAGCGAAAATCTTCGGGATGAGATTCCAAAATGTCCAGGGTTTGGGTGCCAATGGAGCCGGTGGAGCCGAGCAGAGTAATCGCTTTCACAGTGTTACCAGAGTGCGGGTCCTTTCCAATTTACAATTTTCTGGACTCTGTACCGAACTTTGAGTTAACCCCTCGAAATCCGATCATGTGCTCCCTTCTGAGTGCAACCAATTTTGTATATGGCTTGACTCGATAAAAGGGACTTCGGCGTGCTTAAGGAACCGTTAGTAATTCAATGATTTCCTAAGGCATCAACGTCTGAGAATTCGCATCTATATCGCCAATGTTGGTTACCGACTGTACTGGTGAAGATAAAGGACAAGGTGTCGAATAATCTCCAGACCAAGTCGTAAATGTATTTTCATCCAGATAATGTCTTGGCGTCTGCAACAGCATCTTCCAAGCATCCTTCGCCTTCAGTAAATTAAATCGCTCAGGATAATGAGTTAATAAAAGCTGCTGCAGAACAGGATAATAGTCCGAATTCATACCGGGGAAAATATGATGCTCAGTATGATAAGAGAAATTCAGGTGAAGCACATCAAAAATCTTCGGCACACGTAGTGAAATTGTATTGAGCAAAGGATCATTTACCGGTGTCATACGACAGGCCATGTGATTTGTATAGATGTAGAATAAAACACCCGAATAGCCAATCCAAATCGGCAAGAAATAGCTTAAAAGCAATTTGGCAGGATGCCAGCCCAAGTAAAACGAGATGCCGACATGTAGCAGTGCAATAATCGCTAATTCAAACGCGATCGCTCGCCGTTCTTTAGCACTCACACAAAAAGACACAACTGGATATTGGGTGTCACCATTATTGAAGAAAAGCACTGAACTGAGATTACGAAAAGTATGAACTCCCCAAGCATTTGCCATCCCAATCATGAGCCATATGGGATGTACTTCTGTGGAGGGAACAAAAAGATGTTGAATGCGCTTACCCCAATTCTGTGGATGACTAGATAGATAGTTTCTATCAGGATCATGTAAAGAATTACTTTTATTGTGATGTTCGCGATTATGAACAGCCTTCCAAAATGTGGGAGGCGTCCATAACATCGTCAATCCCAGCGTGCCAATTACTCGTCGCAGCCAAATATTTTTAATGACTTTGCTGTGGAGAATATCATGGGAGCAAAATAAAGAGACAATGATGCTATTCCCCATAATCAAGGAGAACGGTAGAAACATCCACCACAATCGCCAATCCCATTGGTCAAGACGGCTTGCGATGCCCCACCCGCAAATTAAAATTAAGCCATTTATCAATAAAATAAGTACTTTGTTTGAATCAGGCTGGAAAGCCTCAGACGGCATCAGGGGCCGCAATTTTTTTGCATACTCTGGTTGCGAGATATAAGCAATCTGGCTATTAAAATTCATTGATCATAGAAAATAGATAAAATCAATATAGCCTGGATAATGCTCAAAAAGCTCATCTGGAAGAATAAACTTCCTGAATCTCTCTGATTTGCGGAATATGCGGTGGTGAAGAATAGAATCATCACGCTTTGAAGTGGCTTTGACCCAGAAAATCTATAGTTGCCTTCGACTTTTCTCAAGCAGAAAGTAACCGTGATATTGCAGTTGATTCTATATCGTCTATAGACCTATAGGATTTCTTGTTTTGGGAATATAAATCTGTTTCTTTGGATAGATGACTTCATTCAATCTTGTTCTGGTTGAACTCATCTTCATTGGAATAACTTTGACTAGAATGTGTCTATTGATTTTGGTGGCTGAAGCTAGGACTTTATTATCATCCTGAGCCAGGCTTCTATTCATGCAGGGAGCATCTTTGATCTGGATACATCGAAAGATCTTATGCGTAATGCGTTGTTTGGCTCTGGACTGAAGATCTGCGCAATTTCAAATATTAGACAGGAAGCTCGAAGCCTCGGTCATGGAACAATCCTTGAAAAAACTTTTGCTGGGTACGAATGTCTTTGATTTTGAGGCAATGCAGACTGAAGCAAAATGGCCGAAATTACGGCAGTCATCTTCTCCGATCGCTGATTGGGGTGTTGACCATGTTTGGCTCAAATGGAAAGGCCGCGATCCAATCAAGCGATCGCGGCCTTTAGAAGAAAGTTAATGGCAGAGAGTGATTGCAACTTCCTCAATGCAGTCGGCGCTGCCAACTCTGTGGCTTAATAGCTATCTTCACC
>CAZFWL010000080.1:0-8947 GCA_964522775.1 uncultured Halomicronema sp. | reverse complement strand
GTGCTCAAAGAATTTGATACCGTAATGTCAGACGTTGACAGTCGCTTGCAAAGTGTCGGCAAAATGCTGGCCAATAGCGAGCTCTAGGCAACTGTCTGAGCTGAGACCATAACTGGCCGTGATGCTGCCGCATCACGAGTATTGTCGGGGCAGCGGTGGCTTTGCTTGAGCAAAAGTCCTTGAGAGCAACATGGTTGCCGTGTTCTCTTTCCTCTTTGTCTTGGGAATCAGTTATTTACCTTATCAGGCTTAAAAAACACCTATGGGTACCGTTTGGGAAATAGATTTTTACTCGCGTCCACTGTTGGATGAGAACAATAAAAAGCGTTGGGAAGTGCTGATCAGTGAGGGCCTGCAGACCGTTACGGCTAACCCTGACGACCTGTTTCGCTTCAGCAAATATGTTGCCAATACGGAAGTCAACTCAATTGAGCTGAAAAAAGCGATCGAAGAGGCTATCTCTCAAGCCCCTGAGCCCCCGAGCCGCATTCGCTTCTTTCGCTTTGCGATGCAAAATATGATCACCCGTGCCTGTGAAGAATTGGGGCTCGCGGCTCAACCGAGTCGTCGTACTCTAGCTTTGCAACAGTGGATGGAATATCGCCGTCGCGAGGTCTATCCCCACGAACCGGGCTACACCGATAAGCCCTCGCCCACTGTCGGAGCGCCGCCCCCGGCTCCGAACCCTCTCCCAGATGCTTTGATTGGTCAACAATGGGCCCTGGTCTCACTGCCTGCCAAAGACTTTGCTGACATGTCGGAGTGGCCGATTGATTTTGGCGAAGCCTTTTCTCCGCAAATGGCCGGAGTTGCCGATGACACGATGGTGCCAGGGCTGGTGATCTTTTCCTCTCGAGCGCAACCCATGGCGGGCTGGTTATCCGGCTTAGAAGTCAGTGAACTGCGCGTCGAACCCGGCAATACACCGCGTCTGATTCTAGAAACGGGTAGCGCTGATAGTTGGATCATCGCCCCTTTAAACTCGCCAGAGCTGCAAAAGGAGGCGGAGAACTTTGAGACTGCAAAACAGCAGGCCAACCAAGTTCACTTTTTAGCGGTGCAAGCTGACCCCAATACGGAGGCTTTTGCCGGTTTCTGGCTCATGCAGAGTCTTCAGTTGGGCTAAAGCGATGACAACAACTCCAAACTTGTCACTCATTGAGCGTCTAAAACAGACAACTTGGGTCCGGTTGACGGTCACTTATGGTGTGCTGAGTGCGATCGCCCTGGCAATGTTGCTGCCGTTACTTTGGCTGGTAAGCACTGCCTTCAAATCCCCAGAAGAAAATATTTTTGCCTTTCCGCCCCAATTCATTCCCGCTGCGCCCACGCTCAACAATTTCATCACCGTTTGGCAGCAAAATCCCTTTGGGCAGTACTTTGCTAACAGCATCATCGTGGCGGTTTTGACGGTTGGGCTCAATCTGCTGTTCTGTTCTTTAGCGGCTTACCCTTTGGCGCGATTGAAGTTTAGAGGACGCCAGCTTCTGTTTGCGCTGATCGTGGCAACCATTTTGATTCCTTTTCAAATTGTCATGATTCCGCTCTATGTGTTGGCTGTGCAGCTCGGCTTACGCAACACCTACCTGGGCTTGATTTTCCCTTTCATTGCCTCAGCCTTTGGTATTTTTCTCATGCGCCAAGCCTTTCTGGGCGTGCCCAAAGAGTTAGAAGAAGCGGCTCGCATTGATGGCTGCTCAGAGCTCGGCATTTGGTGGAACGTGATGATTTCTTCTACCCGCCCAGCGCTCGTTACCTTGGCCATTTTCGTGTTTATCGGTGCCTGGAGCGACTTTTTGTGGCCCTTGATTTTGCTTGATCGTCCCGAATACTATACCCTGCCCCTTGGGGTAGCTAAGTTGGCGGGTAGCTTTTCATTAGACTGGCGGCTAATTGCAGCGGGTTCAGTAATTTCGATCTTGCCCGTGCTGATCTTCTTTGTGGTGATGCAGCGCTACATCGTCCCTACGGAATCAGGTAGTGGCTTAAAAGGCTAGCGGCAGCTGATAACGATAGCGACAAGACGATCTACAACTCCCTAGTTATAGAGTATGCTAGGCTTGATCAATGGTTAACTTTCACGGTTAAGCTCTGCTGCATACGCTATAGGAACTCTGCAAGATGGTTACAACTCCGCAGGCCATGAATCAGCAACCCTCTATCGTTGGCGATTGTGAAGACGACTGCATGTTGTCAAAGCTCTCACCGGCTGCCCTACAGCTAGTCGCAGAGTTCTTCAAAGTATTGTCCGAATCTAGCCGCTTGCAAATTGTTTGCCGGTTGCGTAATGGCCCGAAAAACGTTTCGGAAATCATTGAACTTACTGGTCTATGACAAGCCAACGTCTCCAAGCACCTCAAAATTTTGGCGCAGGCGGGCATTGTTACCCGTGAGCAACAGGGCGTCTGCGTCTTTTATCAGATCGCGAATCCCTTCGTGTTTGATTTGTGCGAGCTAGTATGCAACTCTTTGGCTCAACAAATTCAACAGCAAACTGCTCACCAAGCAGCTCTTGACGAATTTCGTCAGACTATCAGTTAGTCAATCAAGCGATTTGGAAATCGCGACGACAAGACTGTGACCTTAGCCTCGTGAGCTAGGGTCTTTTTGCTGTGCATTAAATTCAAACAAAAACAGCTCCAGAAGTTGCTTCCAGAGCTGTTTCATTTACATGAAAAAATTGGAGCGATCGCTTAGCGGATATACTCCTTCAGAACGCTGTTGCGGTTGGGGTGACGCAACTTGCGTAAAGCCTTAGCTTCGATCTGACGAATTCGTTCACGAGTCACGTTGAAGGTCTGGCCAATTTCTTCCAAGGTCTTCATGCGGCCATCATCCAAGCCGTAGCGCAGACGCAGCACGTCTCGTTCGCGCGGGCTCAATGTACCCAAAACACCTTCCAAATCTTCGCGCAACAAGCTCTTGGAGACTTCATCTTCAGGGGTTTCGCCATCTGATTCAATGAAGTCACCCAAACGAGAATCTTCTTCTTTGCCGATGGGTGTTTCCAGCGAAATTGGGAGCTGAGCCGACTTCGCGATGAAGCGCAACTTCTCGATAGTCATCTCCATACTAGTCGCAATCTCTTCTTCGGTCGGCTTGCGGCCTAATTCTTGGGACAAGAGCTTTGTCGTCTTCTTGATGCGAGAAATTGTTTCGTACAAGTGAACAGGAAGACGAATTGTCCGAGATTGGTCTGCGATCGCCCGTGTAATAGCCTGGCGAATCCACCAGGTTGCGTAGGTGGAAAACTTATAGCCTTTCTCATGGTCAAATTTTTCGGCTGCCCGAATCAGACCTAAGCTACCTTCCTGGATCAAGTCTTGGAAAGACAAGCCCCGATTCATATATTTCTTGGCGATAGAGACAACCAATCGTAGGTTCGACTGAACCATCTTGTCTTTGGCTCGACGCCCCAAGTGCAACCGCTTTTGGAAGGCCGGCAAAGACATATCGACAGCTTCAGCCCATTCAGCATCAGTGGGCTCATGGTCGAGGCCATCCATTAGCTCGTCACGGATACGCTCCAGCTCTAGCAGATCAGCAATCTTACGAGCGAGCTCAATTTCCTCTTCGGCACGCAGGAGGCGAATGCGGCCAATCTCTTGCAAATAGAGGCGAATGGAATCTTCTGTGTAATGCTTCTTTTTGGTTTGACTACGGCGAGTCGTCTTGCTTTTCGCTGCTTTTGCGGGAGCTTTGGCTGCGCCAGCGCCGTCAGAATCGTCAAATTTGGATGAGTTGCTATCGCTATCGATTAAAAGCTCTAACTCGTTCTGTGGCTTGATTGCTCCGAGCAATTCTTTCGCTTGAGTCATGCCGCGTTCCTCGTGCTCCTTCGTGCGTGATGCTTTCAATGCAAAGGCTTGTTTAGCTTAACACCCTGTTTTTGCAATGGCCTCAGGGCCTAATGTTGTTAAACGAGCAGTGTCTCCAGCCGCTATACGTAAAAACGGAACAAGAGAATGCCTCAAAACAAAAGACAGACTGCGATAAATCTAAAGCTGGACAAAAACCTTTGAGTCAACAGCAGATGAATTTAGACCTTTCTAGATCTAAGTTTGTGACCTGCCTCACATGATTGTAGCCGCACAAACAAGTTGACTACCACTCCTTTTCCGTATAAATCCGACGAAATTTACCCGAAAAACATATTTTCTTGTAGTTTTCTTGTACTATCAAATCAGTAAAAGCATTGCAAGAAGACCTCCCTCAGGCCTAATTCCTATTAGGGTTAAGAGCATTTTTAGAGGTTTACAAGTGAAAGTCTCTGATTATCAAGAACTTATAAACAAGATGTCTATGTATTAAAAAACATGATCTAACGGGGATCAATGATGCTTGTGAGGTTGCCCTAGGGCAATTATTGCTGCGCTTTTAGTAAGCAATTTAAGGAGGAACGGTTGTCTCTCTGTCATACACCAAGACAACTCCACGCTAGAATCTAGCATGACTGCAATGATTGCATATGGAGGTTCGAGGTTTCCTTATGAATTCAGAGACGCTGACTGAGACCATTCAAAAAGGCGTCCGTGTCACCCTTGGGGCAACCGCTTCTTTGGTGGATGCGTTGCGAGACCCGCAGGCTTCTCAAGAGAAATTTGGCAACATCTCTGACTTTGAAGTTCTGACTCAGGAATTGGAAGCGAAAGGTACTGATGCTGAGCGAGAAGCACGGGCAGTAGTAGATTCTCTGATGAGTCAGGTAGGGCAAATGCCTAATCCATTTGCTCCAACTCCAGCATCCGAGGCAACGGTAGATGCCTATGCCAGTCCCGTGGCAGATGCGTCTGTGCAAACTGAGTTGGAGGCGCTGACCCAAGAGCTATCAACTCTGCGCGCAGAATTAGAAGTGCTTAAGTCACAGCCAGGCAATAGCTAGGCCACAATGACTAATGGCTTAAGGTTTGGCAAAGGTCAGCATAGTTGCTGGCCTTTGTTGTTTTGAGGGGGCTATCAAGTGGCCTAGTGGAAAGGCTGAGTATTTCTACAAGAAAGTTTGCCCCTTGATGACTGAACTAGGGTGAGTGGCAGAAATGTGCATCACTTGCACTGCCTAGCCATGATTGATGGAAAATACTAGGCGAAGGAAGAGCCGCGATCTACAGGGACGTCTTGCCAGCGACCGGGGCCAATCGCTCGTAATGCCTCTTTCAGCACAATATCGCCTGTATAAAGAGCCTTGCCAATAATGACGCCGTTGACGCCGAGGCGCTCCAGTTTTAAGAGGCTTAATAAGTCGGCCACCGAACTCATGCCGCCAGAAGCAATGATCGGAATAGAAGTCGCTTCAGAGATCGCCCTTAGTGCTTCTAAATTGGGGCCTTTGAGAGTGCCATCACGTTTGATATCGGTGTAGATTACGGCGGCGGCACCCCGTTCGGCCATGTTTTGGGCAAGGGCGATCGCCTCCAACTCTGAGGTTTCTAGCCAGCCACGAGTCGCAACCTTCCCATCACGGGCATCGATCCCCACAATGATTTGGCCAGGGAATTCGTGACTCAAGTTGCTGACTAAATCAGGATTTTCCACCGCTGCTGTGCCCAAAATGGCGTACTGTACCCCGAGGTCAAATAGGGCCGCAACGCGATCTAGATCGCGCAACCCGCCACCGACTTCGATGGGAATATCGAGGACCGCTGCAATGGCTGCGATCGCTTCCAAGTTTTCTGGTTTACCTGCTCTGGCGCCATCCAAGTCCACAAGATGCAGTCGCGTTGCGCCTTCATCGGCCCAGCGCTGAGCCACCGCCACAGGATCTTCACCAAACACCTCGGTCTGGTTGTAATCGCCCTGATATAGACGAACACAGCGACCTTCGAGCAAATCAATAGCGGGGATGACTTCCATGGGAGCGATTAATGTCAACAGACTATTTATTGTATCGGCTAGTCTCACTGTCGCTGCCCTGTCACCACAGCAGCGACAGTAGCAATAAATTATCGCTGGCAGTTATCGCAATGTCCGCAGCGCCACTCTGACTGTGCAGGCCGAAACCCAAACTGCTGAATAATCGTGCGCCAACGACAATTTCGGTTGTACAGCAGTTTTCGCATCGCGGATTCGCCCGCGGTATTAGTGACATTTACTGTCGGCGAGGTAGGCAAAAGCCGATAGTGAAACGGATCGGTCCATTGCAACTGGTTTTGGCTGTGCAAATAGGATAAAGCGATCGCACCTTCCTTAAATCGTGTTTGAACATCAGCCAAGCTACCCGTGGTCGGAATTTTACGACTGACTTTTACTGCCTGGGCTTGTAGTCGCTGGGTTTGTTGGCGAAAAAATTGTGATCGCTGCTGGTCAGTCGGATCTAGCAGGCCCGTTCGTTCACTTACCAGCGACAGGGCTTGGGCGGCTTGCCCGTCTCGCCCGGCTCGGCCAATCTCCTGCACGTATTCTGTCAGCAGGATGGGCAAGTGATAGTGTACGACCCACCGAAGATCAGATTTGTTGACGCCCATGCCAAAGGCATTGGTGGCTACAACGATGCGAACTTGATTGTTCATCCAAGCTTGCTCACGTTGGCGGCGATCGCTGGCCTCAAGTCCGGCATGGTAGGCTACGGCTCGGCAGCCTTGCTGCTGTAACCATTGTGCTAATTCCTCACTATCGCGACGGGTGCGCACATAGACCAATCCCGTTTGTTGCCGTTGCTGCTGCACAAACTTGAGGAGCTGTTGTTTGCGGTTTCGAGGCGTATAAACAGTACGGACTGCCAGATGTAAGTTGGAGCGATACGGACTTGACTGAACGACTTTGGGCGATCGCAAAGCCAAAGCAG
Organism: uncultured Halomicronema sp.; assembly: GCA_964522775.1. Lineage (GTDB taxonomy): Bacteria > Cyanobacteriota > Cyanobacteriia > Phormidesmidales > Phormidesmidaceae > Halomicronema. The sequence goes on along the minus strand of CAZFWL010000080.1, from coordinate 2,166 downwards.
CGTGAATGGTTTTTTGAACCTGAGGGTTAGCCGTAGCCGTAAAGGCTGCAATCGGAATTTTGGGATGTCCTGGTTTGCTTTGCTCTAAGGCTTGACGGGCCACACCCAACCGTCGATAAGCGGGGCGAAAGGTCTCGCCCCATTGAGCCAAGCAATGAGCTTCATCCAAGACGAGGCCATTGATGCGCAAATCAGCCCGTATTAACCGCTCCCAAACTGCCGAATTCAAAAGCGTTTCGGGAGACAGGTATAAGAGGCGTAGGCGTTGATGCTCCAGCGCCTTCAATACCCGAAACTTCTCTCGTTTGGACAGTTCGCTGTGTAGGGTAGCGGCGGGTAGGCTGCGATCGCGCAATTCCTGAACTTGATTCTCCATGAGTGCCACTAATGGAGAGACCACTAGCGTGAGTCCCGCTTGCAACAGTGCTGGCAGTTGAAAACAGAGAGATTTACCGGCCCCGGTGGGCAAAACGATGAGCGCATCTTGATGCTGTAGCAGGGCTTGAATCACCGTGTCTTGAGGCGGTCGAAATGTCGGATAGCCCCAGATTTCCTGTAACCGAGCTTGAGCGATCGCTAAATCCGATACCGACAAATCCGTCATGAAATTGCCTGCTGATGCACCGACCACAGGTTGCCCTAAATCATCGCTCATTAAGCGATTTCGTCTACAGCCTGCCGCTAGCGTTGCAATTGCGCATCACAATGAACAGCAAAATTTCTGGCAATGTCAGCCTCAATAAACCAGCGGATGCTAACGCAGATGAAGTGTTTCGCGTGCATCTGAGAAATTCGTATAAATTGAGAGGATTCAATGGTTGATCCAACTCAAGCATGAAGTGTCTGGGAAGACATTGGCGTTGACGTTACGACTAGCAAGTAAAAAGGTAATCCCAGGAGGAAATCGTGTCAGGGGCATTTGAGGACACCGGTGCTTTAACTAAGCTGGTCGATCAGCTACTGGCGGCCAGAAAAATCACCCACCAGCAGTATCAGAGTCTCTCGCAGCTGGTACTAGCCGATGGGAGTGTCGATGAAAATGAATTACGCCAGATTAACCGTTTATTTGATGCTGTGCAGAATGGCCGCATAAAAGTTGTGGACTGAGGCGACAGCTGCCGCCATCTCGCATTAAAGCAATTGCCGCACCACAGACCACAACACTTCCATGTCAGCCAAGCTTTGTCGATGCGAGACAAACACTCCAGGGCTGTGTTGGCTTTGAGAAGGCATATCGAGATTCTAGAAATGGCTAATCGCTACGCGCTCATGCGCAGCATCGCCTGGATAGGCTTGAGGGCAGCAACACGAGTAGCCTCTGGCATGGTGATTTCAGGCTGACGATGTTTCATTGCCAGATACAACTTTTCCAAGGTGTTGAGCCGCATGTGCGGGCATTCATTACAGGCACAATTTCCGGTCGAGGGAGCAGGAATGAACTGCTTCGTTGGTAACTGTTTTCCCATCTGGTGAATGATCCCCGGTTCAGTGACGACGATGAACTGGGTGCGATCGCTCCGCTGCACATAGTTCAGCAAAGCCGTCGTGGAACCAATGAAGTCAGCATGATGTAGTACGGGTTCCTCACACTCTGGGTGAGCGATGATTTCGGCTTCGGGATGAGTGATTTTGAGCTGCACCAACTTCTTTTCTGAAAAAGTTTCATGCACCATGCAGCTACCCTGCCACAACACTAAATCTCGACCCGTTTGTTGCATGACGTAGCGACCCAAATTTTTGTCTGGGGCAAAGATGATGGGCTGCTCTTCAGGAATCTGCTCAATCAGGCTGACTGCATTAGAGCTCGTGCAGATAATATCGCTCATGGCTTTAATTTCCGCCGAGCAATTGATGTAAGACACCACAATGTGGTCAGGATGCTGCGCCTTGAACGCCGCGAACTGGTCGGGGGGGCAGGTATCCGCTAATGAGCAACCGGCATCGAGATCGGGCAGCAAAACCAGCTTATCCGGGTTCAGAATTTTGGCAGTTTCTGCCATAAAGTGAACGCCTGCAAATACAATCACCGCAGCGTCCGTGGCGGCTGCCTGACGTGATAACCCCAGAGAATCGCCAATATAGTCCGCAATGTCTTGAATATCAGGTTCCTGATAGTAATGTGCCAAGATTACGGCGTTTAACTCTCGCTTGAGCTCATTAATTGCC
>CAZFWL010000079.1:3622-9015 GCA_964522775.1 uncultured Halomicronema sp. | reverse complement strand
GTCGCCAAGCTGCAAATCTTCAATGAAATAGTCGAGCTTGACCACGATGTCTGACAGCGGGCGTTGCCCTAACCAACCGCGCTGCATATCGCCGGTGTAAGACGCCCAATCGTGGGTGCCTGCCACGATGCCGCCCCCGTTGTGGGTGTAAATCTGCTGATAGTTGATCTGGAACTGCGGCTCTTGAGCAATTGGTTCTTCAATGACGCGGGCTAGCCCGTAGGCAAAGTGGCCGGTGACCGTTCCCGCTGGGGTAAATTCTTTATTTTCACCGCCGATGCCGCCAAATAAGTGAATCAGTAAAGCATAATCGCCGACCTGCCAATCCGCGATCGCACCCTCCGCTGACTCCGCTGTGGGGCTCACCAAAACCTTTTGGGCGAGTCCCTTGCGCTCCGGAGTATCGTTCCAGTTCTGCCGATCTAAATAGTTGCGACCTGGTTTTTCACCTAAGACCACTTCATCTGGGTTTAACTGCACCAGCTTGCGCGGCTTCAACGCCTGCACCGTGAACACTCCAGCGTCGTCCCTGGCGCCATATACGTACCAGCCTTCGCTCCCGGCGGGAGACGCAGCTAATTCTCGAACCGTAGAAAAGAAGCGATCGCCCTTTAGCATCGGCTGCTGAGGAATGCGAATCGTTTCCTCAGGCCCAGTGAAATCCTTTGTAGCGGCATTAAAATGCTGCACTTTGAAATATTCAGTAGGGCAGGGAGATGCCCCTGGGCAAACCTCTGGCAACGGCTGCTCCACAGCGGTATCCGGCTCCAGCACCTGCACCAAGCCGTATTCTCGCCCAGTGACTTGGACAGGCTCTAAGCCGACACGCACGACAGGTTGATCATTGTCATTTTCCAAAATAGGATCGCCCGCCAACTTGACCGTCACATCGTCGTTGGGGCGAGCTCCCGCTAGTGATTGCAGCGGCCCCACATTTTGCCGACCGTCCAACCGAATGGGCACAATGGTGCCCCCTTCCCAAAATTTGCGGGCCCGATCTGAAAACGTCACATCTCGCGTGACTGCCTCAACGTAGTTCTGCAAGGCAGCGGAGTCCTTCCAAGTGACTTTGACAGGCTGTCCCAAAAGTTCTGGATTGGTCGGTGTATGCCACACTTCAAACCAAGCCCAGTCGCCAGGATCAGCGTCATACTCTGCCGCACTGGGTAATATCAACCGCCCGACCCAGTCACCCACCGGGCGATAGGTTGGCGCTGAGGGCAGGGCCGCGATGGGGTAAGTCGTTACCTGATTGAACGGTGCTGCCTGAGCCAGCTCATAATTTGACTCGGGTGAATCAGCACTTGCCCAAGAAATAGATAGCGCGATCGCCGCGATCGCCCCCATGACGACCCACATCAATCGTTTGAGTAGGCGCTTGGTTGCGAGTAGAGAGACCCAAAAATGTTGGTACATGAAAAGTCTGTTAGTTCACGGTATCGCTGACATCTGGGCTATCCGCCCCCTCGGCACATAGTCCAAACCCTAAGCAGCTGATAGCAGACACTTAGGGTGGCATCGAGCCTTGCGTTGGCTATTGTATCGGTCACTCGATACAAAACACGCTAAAAAAATCCATTAATTTATCAGGGATATCGTTATCCATCTCAATTCTCAACGACTCAATACTATGTCCCGTCTTTGTTGAGTCCCTTGAGTTTTTTGACTAATCTGATCCAGACCTCAGACACTGCAATCGAAGCCCGCAAAGAATGCTAGATCGAGATTGCTTGGCATCCGAGTCATTATCGAAGGCCAGGGCGCCAGGGCAGCTCTCGGTAGTCAGCGGAGTCGAAATTAGGGGAACCGTCATCGGCTAGCAGTGAATTACCTCAATCGTTATCGACCTTGACCCGGCTCATCAAGATCACGTCAATAGAGTCTTCGCCTTGCAGCACACAATCCTGCAATCGCCCTTTTTCCACAAAGCCAAACCGACCAAACACTTTGACCGCGACGTCATGGTCAGCCAAGACGGCCAGTTGCAACCGCTTGAGATGTAACCAGTGATCGGCAAAATAGAGCGCTGACTTCATTAGCTTGCTGCAAATTTCTTGACTGCGACGCTCTTGGTCAATGACTAGGGAGCCGATAAACCCTGTATGACGCGACTGGCCAGTGGAACACACGCTCAAGTAAACGGCTCCGACAATCGTTGAGTCTTCACAAGCCAGCAAAACATAGCCTTCATCCGATGGATTGGATTGCGCCTGTGGTCTGGTGATTGGGCTGCCTGGCAGTGCTGCCGTCCAAGACAAAATATCAGGGGTGGCAAACAGAGTATCGATCGCTTCACTATCTGCCTGCTCGGGCCAGCGTACTGTCACCAGCGGTCTTTTAGGCCCCGTAGAAGATTGCCGTCCAGATGACGAGCCAGCGACGAGGGGTTGATTTTCAGCACAAGCATACATGGCCCAATCCTCTGGATAACGGGCGGCAGCAACCGGAGCAGATCCCGCCTCAACTGACACTCCCAAAACTACGCCCCAATCGGGAATAAGTCGGGAACGAGCGCGCTTCTCAGAGCCTGGTGCTCATGATTCCGAGTTGGGCAAATGGCGATCGCTCTCAGGCTAATTCGCTAGTGGGCACTGCACTCATGCCGCTCTCTAGAACTTCTCGATCTCGCTTTAGGGTGCAGGCTATCGAACTTATCTGAAACGAGGAGTCACTTCGCCATGTCACGTTACCGTTACCGTTTGCCCCAATTGGCTGATCGCTACTGCTTGACCGATGGTGGCCTCGAAACCACTCTTATTTTCAAAGAAGGTCTACATTTACCCGAGTTTGCGGCCATTGATTTGCTCAAAAATGTCCTCGGGACTGAAGCACTGCGCAAATACTTCCGCACCTATGCCGCACTTGCCCGAGATTTCGAGGCCGGTTGCATTCTCGAAAGTGCGACCTGGCGGGCCAGCCTAGATTGGGCTGAACCCTTAGGCTACACCCGCCAAGCGATCGCGGAACTCAACCATAAAGCGATTGATCTGCTGCACAGCGTCCGCGATGAGTTTGAAACACCTCGTTCTCCTATGGTGATCAGTGGTTGCATTGGTCCCCGTGGGGATGGCTACAGTCCGGCCAACTTTATGAACACCGCCGAGGCCGAAGCCTATCACCGCTTCCAAACAGACATCTTTCGCGATGCTGGGGCTGACTTAGTTACTGGGGTGACGATTACTTACCCCGAGGAAGCGATCGGGATCGTCCGCGCTGCCTGTGCCAGCGATATGCCTGCAGTGATCTCTTTCACCGTCGAAACGGATGGCTGTTTGCCCACTGGTCAGTCATTGCAGGCAGCGATCGCCCAAGTAGACACCGCCACCGACAACTATGTGAGCTATTACATGATTAACTGCGCTCATCCGTTGCACTTTATCCATACCCTGCAATCAGGCGCATCCTGGCTCGAGCGCATTGGCGGTATTCGACCCAATGCCTCCATTCTCAGTCATGCGGAGTTAGACGAAGCCGAAGAACTGGATGAAGGTAACCCCGAAGAGTTAGGTCACCAATGTCTGGCTCTCAAGACTAAGTTGCCTCGATTGCGAGTACTCGGCGGCTGCTGTGGCACGGATCATCGGCATGTGGCTGAAATTTTTGCCCATTTTCAGCATGCAACCTCTACCAGTCGCACTGGCAACCCCTGGGCTGCGTAATCCCTAGCGGTTATACTCCAACAGCCTCTCCTTACTAAGGAGAGGAATTAGATCTCTGCAGCATTAGGCACAAGGCATTAACGAGACTGTGACAAACCTCTCCTTCACAAGGAGAGGTGTCAAAGGCGGTGAGGTTGGCACTGCCCACACCAGCTCAAGATGACGTTTGGCCTAAAACGGGTGCCGAAAGCTCGATGATGCGATCGTAGTCGTAATGCTGCACATGGTAAGTCAACCGTTGCGAGAGGTGCGCATACTCTTTTGGAATTGCTTGAATCTGCCGATTCAGCAAGAGAGCATCAGCTCTGACAGCAGCCTCATGCAGTTGCCGAATCCAACTGGCAGGCATAACGGCTAAGGACTCTGGGGTCAGTGCCTGCCCCAGCAGACGAGCACCCTTGTCTACAGCGGGGTTCTCTGTTTTGTATTCATATTGAACACCCAGATATTGGGCTAATTTCTCAAAAATCACCTGTTCGCGGAAGGGCTTACGAACAAAATCGTCGCAGCCTGCGGCCAACACCGCTTCCCGCTTTTCTTCAAAGACGCTGGCAGTGAGGGCAATGATGGTGGTGGGGCGAGAGGGATGGGGTGAAGTCAGTGCCCCGTTGTCTATGTTCTGTTCCCCGTCTCTGGGCTCTTGTTCTGGCCTCGCTCGAGGATCCGCCGCCTTCTTTTCCAACTCCCGAATCTTCCGCGTCGCCTCGTATCCATCCATCACCGGCATCCGCATGTCCATCCAGATCAGATGAGGATGCCAAGTTCGCCAGAGTGAAATGGCGTCTTGACCATTCACCGCTTCTTGAATCTCAAACCCCACATGCTCCAGCAAGGTACGTACCACTAACCGATTATCCGGATTGTCGTCCACCACCAGCAGCCGAAATGGTCCCTGACCCGCCGCTAGCTTCACCACTTGGCGATAGCTATCGGCTTCCACTGCGGCATCACAGGCCGCCAACTCAGTTTGAATTTGAAAGGTAAACCGAGTGCCCTGCTGCACTTCACTGGAGACTTGAATATCGCCCCCCAAGAGCTGTACAAATTGCTGGCTAATGGCCAATCCTAGCCCTGTGCCACCTTTACTGTGATCAATCGAACGGGACTGAATAAAAGCGTCAAAAATGCTGTCAAGTTCGTGTTCAGGAATGCCTTGTCCGGTATCGGCTACTTCAAATTCCAATAGAAAGGGGGCTTGGGACGAGACTGTATCAGGCAAGGGTGACGCCAGCCGCACCTGCAAACTGACACTCCCAACTTGGGTGAACTTAACCCCGTTGCTCAATAGGTTGATCAAGACTTGGCGGAGCTTACCTTCATCAGTACAGATATATTGCGGCACCTCTGGATCGCGACTAAAAATCAGCTGTAACTCCTTGGCATGGGCACGCAAGCGGAGCATTTCTTTAATGGAGTCGAGCAGTCGATACAGGTCAATGGGTTGAACATTAACGGTGGCTCGACCAGCCTCAATTTTTGACATTTCGAGCACGTCGTTGATGAGCGCCAACAAATGCTCGCCACTGCGATTGAGGATTTTGAGGTTGTCTCGTTGATCCGAGGCTAAGCGATCGTCCCGTAACAAAATTTGGCCAAAGCCAATAATCGCATTCAGCGGTGTCCGCAGTTCGTGACTCATATTGGCCAAAAATTCGCTTTTGGCTCGGTTGGCGGCATCTGCCGACTCTTTCGCCGCCTGCAAATCAGCGGTGCGCTGCTGCACCCGCTGTTCTA
>CAZFWL010000079.1:0-3583 GCA_964522775.1 uncultured Halomicronema sp. | reverse complement strand
CCATATGGTCAAATGAGTTGGCCAGGGTTTCAAGTTCGCGAATGCCCCGAGTCTCCACGGGCGTGGTCTCAACGGACTCGATTTGGTTTTCCCGAGTGTTCTGGGCTAGGGCTTGGCTGCGTTGATTGAGCTGCAAAATCGGTTGGGTAATACGACGGGCAGTGAAGATGCCTAACGCGGTAGCGATCGCCAGCGCCCCCAGACAAAGCAAAATCGTCGTGCGAGTATTGGCGTCAATTTGCTCCATGAAGTCGGCTTCGGGCACGACCACCACAATGACCCAATCGATCCCTCGCTGATCGGCAAACTTAGACACTTGCACAAATTGCCGTTGGCCTTGGGCGGTGAAATTGAGTTGAGTGTGATCCGGTAAATTGTTAAGGTCGATAGTCTCGGTGATGAAGCGAGCCGTTTGTTGCGTCAGCGGGTGATCACTATTCACCGCTGGGGTCCGCTCCAACTGATTATCAGCTTTCACCTTGTACGGCCTTTCCCGCGTAGAACTGGCAACCAAGACACCGTTGCTGTCCATTACAAAGGCCTGACCAGTCTTGCCGATATCAATGCTTTGTAAAAACTGGCCAATGTCGTCTAAGGAAAAATCTACCCCTGTTACACCGATCAGTTCCCCAGCATTGTCGTATACAGGGAGTACCGCACTTACGATCAGCTGGGGTAGCCCGACACTGCCGTAAATATCGCTCCACACCGCTTCGTTCGTTTCAACCGCAGTCTGGAACCAGGGCCGCGATCGCGCATCATAAACACTGGGATTCACCTGGATCAGATTAGTGCGATCGCCAGTATCTTCATCCAGGGCATAGTAGTAGCCTAGAAAATCAGTGCTGGTGTCATTCACCACAACTTGCAGCTCATCTTCTTGGGTCTGAGTGACGCCAATAAATGAACCGTCTTGGTTACTGCCAAAGTACAGCCAAGTAACATCGTCTAAATATTGAATTTGGCGCCAAAGATAGCGTTCACTGTCAATCGATTGAGTCCTCAGTTCCCCCCGTTGGGCGGCGTCCGCATTCACCTGATTAATTAAGTGGGGAATTTCGGAATGCTCGGCCAGCCGTTCATGAATGCGGTTGGAAATCTCCTGGCGCAGCTGAGAAGCCACTTCGTTAACCGCTCGTTGACCGTTGCGCAGAGAGAAATAACCAGTCAGCCCCACCGCCAGAAAAATTTGCAAGACAAATGGATAAACCAGAGCTGATCGCAGAGAGACCCGTCTGGGCAAGGACCTTAAGTTCGGTTTATTGCCTCTGAAAATCATCGCAAATACAAGCGCAGTCGTAGTTGCTCATCATAGGTTGCCTTTTTCAAAAACAGGCTGAATCAAGGCATTTCTTAGGAGAAGACGGATATGACCACTATGGTCACGAGGAATGACATGCCCGCGAGCGGCTATTTCTACGGATGTCTGCCAGCGATGATAACGTTCATGATCACAAACATCGCACTGCGTTAAACCTGACCACTAGGCATTGGGTAAGCATTCGCGAGGAAGCAACCTCACTAACTATCTAGAACGGAATGAACCGTGGTTCCGATGTAATCATTCCTCGCCCTCAACAATCGCTCTAACCGCCTGATACAGACCGATACGTCTTCAGGTCATGATATGAATGCGTCTTCTCGTCATTGACTTCCTGTGACTAAGCGGCATGCCCAAAGCTGCAAGCACTTCACCACTAGGCAATGCTATCCATAGTTTAATACCCAGAATTTCTTTACCAAAAGTTTAAGCAAAGATTATGGCCAGGTTAATAAAATGATAATGTTCTGATTTTATTGAAACCAGAATGGATTTGAGCTTACTTTGACACCGATGAATCCATGCAAGTGAAAGGAATTTACTGCATGGATTCATCGGTGTCAAAGTTGCACTGGCAAAGATATGCCAATCTGCTTTTTATCGATCAAAACGACGGCGCGATCAGCATCTATCGAAAAACTGAACAGCCAGACATCCTCCCCTGAGATGTCTGGCTGATTTCGCAGAAAACAGCAAATAGGAAAGCATATCTAAATCTATGTCTGACAGTTATCTTCCCTTTTTCTATCTAGAAAAGGTCAAAAAGCCCCAGCAAAAGTTCACGTATAACGTAGTCATCAAAGATTATTTAATCGCCTTGCTTTTCGCCTGCACCTGGCTGAGCTCGATGCCCTTTTTACATGCTGCTGGCCTAGCTCTGCTCACTTTTTCCTTTTGGTGTATTTATGAAATCGGCTACTTCGAAAATGACTTAGTAGCAGAAAAGTATGAGAAGAAGCCCGTTTTGTCGGATACGTACCAGCAATACAAGGGGCGCATGAACATCTTTCTGCCCTGGTTGTTTAGCCTTGCTGCCGCAGTGCCCGGTATAGCATTCATTATTGCTGGCAATACCCTGACTTGGGAGTCCGTGCTCAGCCTTGAGTTAAATTTGAGTTTCTGGCATTGGTCCACTTTTGGCGTCGGCTTCGGACTATGGACAGCGGTACTGGTTAGTAGTCGCCTGCTCTTCTCTGCTTACAATTATCTGGATGAGACTACGCGTATTTGGTTATATCCGCTACTGCAGTTTGCAAAATATGCTGGCGTTTTACTGATTACGCAAATCAATGCCGTGGGGCTGTCTCTCATTATTGCTCAGATATTTGTTGAATGGATTCCTTACGTCATTTACCGATGTGGGGGCGATCGCACCTTGCTCAAGGAGCAGATTTTGCGGATCTTTATTTTTCTGTTACTGACTGTTTCAGTTGTGGTTGTGCAAGAGGACCCGAGCATTTTGCTCACGGCCCAGTTCGTCACAATTTTGCTGTGGTATGGGGCCCGCAGTCTATCTCAAACCAAGGAAATTCTTAAAGACGCTCATTTCATTTGGGAATAATTGCTCGGTGCGACATCGAGTTCTCAACAGTTGCAGTTGCTAGAGACCGCCAAAGTTGAAAGATTCCCTATGATTTGTAGGGTTTTTCTTTAACGAACATAGCCTTGGGGCATGCAACTCCTAAGACACTGGCAACGATTTTTAATTCTGCTTATAGCGGCGCTGTCATTAGTTATGACGTCGGCCGTATCGTGGGCCGAAGCCAGCGATGCCACCCTGGATGTTTATTTCTTCCATAGTGAATCGTGTCCTCATTGTCATGAGCAAATGCCGCTCATGCAAGACATCAATACCTACAACGATGGCATTGATGTCCACATTATTGAAGTTAGTCAAGAGCCGGAGAAATTTCGGCAGTATTTGCAGGCGCACAACATTCAGACTGGGGCAGTGCCCCGCACCGCCGTTGGTGAGTTGAGCTTTGTTGGCTATGACTCCGCCAACGGGCCGAAAGAATACATTGAGGCCTATTCGGGGTATATCGGCTACCGAAATCAGATTGTGGCAGCCATTTCTGAGGCGGTGGGCCATGACATTAATCTGACTCAAGCTGTCGCGGCAGCAGATACTTCCCATCGCCTTTGGTGGATTGCGGCGTTGCCCATTTTATACCTAGCGAGTGGGATTCCGTTGCGCGATCGCCTGCAACAGCCACAAACCCGACGCTACTGGACCGGAGGATTGGCCGCAGTCCTGCTTCT
>CAZFWL010000078.1:5215-9072 GCA_964522775.1 uncultured Halomicronema sp. | reverse complement strand
TGATGGTTTCGCCGCTGGGCAGGTCGAGCAGCCCGGTGCTGGAGGTTGCCGCATTGAAGAAATCGTTGAATTTTTGCTCTAGTTCGCCACCGTTGTTAAAGGGAATGGTGATCGTGAGGGTTTGTTCATCGACAAACCGGATGGTGCCATCAACGGCGGCGGTGCGATCGCGCAACTCCTCCAATCGCTCCGTCCAGTCAGGATTAGTGAGCACTTCAGCGCCGCGCCAGTGCAGTGCTTGAATCAGTTGGCCGTGGGTTTGACTGTCGAATTGAATATCAAGGTCGTACTGCAAACATCCTGTTAGCAGCAATACGCCAGCAACCATGACCAATCGCCCAACGGCTTTAAGCCAACGCATCATTGACTATCTATCCTCACCCCCGGCGACTCGGTCACTCACCCAGCACCGCAGCAGTGGTCAATCCCGAGGCTGTCGAGCAATAAGTCACTGACCGCATTGGCGATCGCGAATTCACCATAAAAACTTTTGGAAAAATCAAAGGCTTGCATTTCGGTCAATACCGCCATCAGGAGTGAACCGAGGTCATTTTCGCCCTCCATGCGGTGGCGCACAAACACTTTCGAAGCCCGCTCAGCAATATCAGCGTTGACCGCTTCGGGGGGAAACTCGGTGTTGAGCCATTCATGCAGGGGTGCCTTGAGCCATTGCCCTTCTTGCTCAGGGTTTTCTGCGGGTGGCAACACAATGGGGTTGACGGGGTCAGTCATGGCAGTCAGGTAAGTGGTTGACCTTGGCGGCAAACACGACTGGCGCAAAACGCCGTCGCTCTATGCTTTAGATAATGCCAAATTTTTCCTCATTTTCCCTAGCTTTGTTACGACTCCTTATGGTGCAGTGTGGGCGCTGCAGACCTGCCAGATCACTCTGAAAGCAGCGTCGACAGGGCATAGAGCAACTGCAAGGGCTCGGCATTGTAGTCCAAAAAAGAAAAATGGTGCCAATAGCGCAGGCGACCGTACTTATCCAGCACAAATTGAGCGGATAGCGGTGCCCCCAGCGCTTGTCCCGCGCCGTATTGCCGAAAGACTTCGCAAAAAGGATCGCACAATAGCGGCGGCTGCAAGTTCAGATCAGTCTTGACCACCTGACTTTGGGCGAGCGTAGTACTCGTGATCAAAATGACTTGGGCTCCCGCCGCCGCGAACTTAGCATAGGCCTCGTTCATGGCGACCAAATGGGGAAAGCAGAGGGGACAGTAGTGCCGCTCCGTAAAGATGCGCGTGAACTCCAACACCACCGGACGTTCGCCCCAGTGCTGGGAGAGCCGATAAGGTTGGCGCGTGCCTGCTTCAATCAAGGTGAAATCGGGGGCGCGATCGCCCAGTTGAAACCGATTGCCCGCTGGCATGGGAAGGAAATTGCGCCAAAACCGCTCGTCAATCAAGGCTGACTTGGAGGTAGGCGCATTCGTGAGTCCAGTCATGGCAGGCGATCTCGAGCGATATCAATAGGCCAGCAGGGAGACATGAAAAACGTTGCTAGGGAATGACCCGGCAATGTTTTCCACTTCCATCACTCATGTTATCGGAGGAGTTGCGGCCTGGCTGGGCGATCGCGATCGCCTGCTACGAGCTGCTGATATTCTGACTGTCCCACCAACACCAGTTGCCGCCAATGGAACACGGCCAAAATCAGGGTCAAACCACCCATCAGACTCGTGGGCATCACAAACATCGCCACTTCAGGCGGTAGCCCCCAAATCGCCCGGTGGCTGACTGCCGTCGGGAGCAACCCCACTCCAATCGCTAGCGTTAGCGCCGGAAACAGCAAGCAACTCAGGCTGCCGATGGAGCTGTACCAAAACCAATTCTGCCGCCGTTTGGTAAGTAGCAATATCTGACTGGCCAACACGGCAAAAAAGATCGAGCCCACAAACAGGATCAGACTGCCCACGAAGCTCCACACTTCGAGCTGGCTGGTTAAGAGATGGCCATGGTGAAGGATAAACCAAGCGGCAAAGAGCGCCACCATGAGCAAGAGATTCAGCCCGATCGCGATGACGGGTGAGCTGGTATCGCCCATGAGCAAATCACGCCCGAGGGGAAGCCGCCCTTCTGGCCGGGTGCGGGCGGTACGAAACCGAGCCCAGTCTTGTAGGGTTTGGCGATCGCAGGTGAGACTCAGAACCAGGGCCAAACTGTACAGCAGGCTCAAGAAGGTGATGAGCGCGAGGATCAGCGGCAGTTCATAAGCTTCGATCGGGGTCTCAGACAAACCGAGGACAATCGCCATAAACAGCCCCGTCAACGGATAGCTATAGCGCCTGGCTAGCAGCGACTGGGTCGGCTGCTCAAACCGTCGCTGGAGCGCATGACCGCACAGGGCACACCAGCCCGCCGCGTGCACCACGGCAAGCACCGTATATTCAATAAAATTGACGCGAAATATGCCGAGGCTGAGATTGGGCGTCAGTAATGCCTTGGCGGGACTGCCGATTTGCATGACGGAGGGAGCCGGGCCATCAACATTGATGAAATATCCGGCGCTGCCAATGGGAGAAAACAACACGGCCCAGTTGAGGACGCTTGCTGGTGCTGTGGAGTAGTAATGGGTCCAAACGTCTACAGAAATTGCTCCGACGATCCATTGCAAGGCGAGGCCACCCGCAGCTACTAGCCAGGGCATTAAGGCCCGCAACATGGGCGATCGGGTCGCGAGCCCGAACAGCAGCCCCGCCATGTATAGAATCAACGTCTGACTGAGCACGGCCAGGTCAAAACCGAATAAATGCCAACTGGAAATACCGGCCGCGCCTCCCACATACATTTGCAAGGGCACTGCCGCCGCGATCGCTAGATAGAGGCAAATGGGCACTCCCAAGAGTTTGCCGCCCAAAACCGTGAGCGCAGAACGGGGGCTCATCCGCAAAAAGTTCAGCGTTCCCTGGCGTTGTTCTTCAATGACGTTGTTCGTGAGGAGAAAGCTGCCCAAACCCATCAGCACCACCGCCATGAGGGCCGACAGCGCCATGAAAAAGTCTTGATGCCAGCGGGGCCAGTTGGTTAAGTAATGCTGGCGATCAGCAGTCACCTGACAACGGCGAGAGTTGTCGGATGGCTGCAGACAATAGAAGGATGGGCGGCGGGCTAGCGCGACTCTGGGTAGCGTCACGGTGAACTCTCCCACACTGGGGCGATAAAGCGTCAGGTCAACCGTCGTGTCGATGAGCGACTGACTGGCAGGCGAGAGGCGATGACTAGGGGTGCCCCGAATCAGGTCGGTAACCGCGCTCTGGTGAGCATTCATGTGGCGGCTTTCCCAAATGGCATGGCGATCGCCGCTAATATCAGCTTTGATGTCGGCCTCTAATTCGGCGACGGGCACGCCATCCAGCGCGAGTAAGCGATCGCCCCGTTGCACTTGCTCCGCGCCCCCCGCGTCGACCGGGGCGTCGCCCCAGACCGGGGACTCGGTTTCGAGATAGTTAATGAAGAGTCCTTTGGCGCGAACAATGTTCTGCTCTGGGGCCTCAGCGGGCAGTACCGCCGTCTGCAAATCTAGGGGAAGCTGTGACGCTTCCGACCAGTGAATCTGAGGATAGGTGGTCAACTCGAGGTCTTCGGCAACGACGGCACCAGGCAAGGCACTGGCAAAGCCGAGTAAAAAAACGAGTTGCACCAGGAACGACAGCCCCAAGGCCGTCAGCATGGGAAACCCCTTAACCCGACCTTTGAGTTCTCGCAGCAGTTGTGGATTCCAGTCGCCCAGGCGGTCTAGGGTCTTATGGGTGAGCGCGCCAATGAGTTTGAATAAAAACATAGTGGGTCTCCAGGGCAGAGATAGTCTTTTTGGGGAAATTAGGTCGCTTGGGTGTGGCCGAGCTTGCAGAAAA
>CAZFWL010000078.1:3927-5205 GCA_964522775.1 uncultured Halomicronema sp. | reverse complement strand
CTTTCCTGCACCTGATGAAATTCAGACAGTGGGAGACGGGCCTCGATGAGCGATCGCAGCAGCTCCGCTGCATCATCTGAGTCGCCAGTAAAGGTCACGATGATTTGCTGCCCCATTGGATCGGTCACCTGATCAGCCACCAATGGACAGTTCCTCAACTCGGTCTGCAAATCCTGTAAATTGCCGCGCGTGCCGATGATGATTTGGGACTGGCTGAGTCGCTGATACAGCGTTTCTAAAGGGGCGCTTTCAACCAAAAAGCCAAACTCTAGAATGCCGATCGCCGTACACAGTTCTGCTAAATCGCTGAGCACGTGGGAAGAAATCAAGATCGTCATGCCCAGGCTGTGCAGGTTGCGCATCACCTGGCGAAACGTCTGCCGTGCAATGGGGTCAAGGCCCGACACGGGTTCATCGAGGAGCAAGATCGACGGCATATGAATGACGGTGCGAGCTAAGCCAAGACGCTGTTTCATCCCCCGCGAGAGCGTTGTGATCAGGCTGTCTCGCTTGTGGGCCAAATCCACCAGCTCTAAAACATGGTGAATGCTACGCACTCGCTGTTGTCCCCGCAGGTGGTACAGCCGCGCAAAATAGTCGAGATAATCCCAAACGGTGAGGTCTTCGTAAAGCGGAAAGTCGTCGGGCAGATAACCGATTTGCCGTTTGAGGTGCGCTTGGGGTCGACTGGTGTCTAAGCGTTCACCCTGGAACAAAATGTCACCAATCGTGGGCGATTCCGCGATCGCTAGCAAACGAATCAGCGTTGTCTTGCCCGCACCGTTGGGGCCAATCAGGCCATACATGGCCCCCGCTTCAATTTCTAAATCAACGTCTCGCAGAACCGTTTGGCGATCGAACCGTTTGGTCAATCGCTGCGTCTGCACAGCTAAGGAAGGATTCATAATGTCAACAAAATCGTCTACGCCGTTCATCCTTGCGGAGGGTGACGGCTCACTGTTGTCCCGTAGACTCAGTCGAGTGCGATCGCGGCAAGACTCGCATTTACTCAGATCATGCTGGCCCAGAGCGCTCCATCCTCACGGAGGTTGGCAGCCACTCTGAAAACATGTCTTATCCGTAAAACTACTAACAGCTTACCCAAGCCAAATGGCCTTGGTAACATCTACCGCGACAAACCGACGATTTCCGACTTGCCCTGACCTTTGGCTATGGCAAGAACGGCAGCTCTCGCAAATACACCAGTGCGGCCACCGCATAATTGCGCTGGCAAGGGGCGTCGGGGACAAACTCAGTGCCCGCAGCTGTCTGGGGTAA
>CAZFWL010000078.1:0-3917 GCA_964522775.1 uncultured Halomicronema sp. | reverse complement strand
CCTACAGCTGCCTGTGGTTGAGCGATACCCAGTTGGGCCATGGTTGCGATCGCCTGCTCCGCTTCGTGCCCTTCAATATCCGTGAAGCTGTGGGGAGTGAGCTGTGTCGTATTAATCACAGCGGTCAAAGCAGCTCCTTGCCCATAGTTCGAGGTCGCTACGAACTGCGTCGCTTGGTCAATCACCGTCATTAGGTCGGCGCGGGTGAGTCTCCCCTCGGGTTGGAAGGTCTGGGTCGCGGCATCACTGTCCATAATGCCGACCTGAGTGACGAATTGAATGGCGGGTGCCGCTGGGTGGTCTGTGGGCACATCCACAAACGGAGCTGTGGCGAGGGTGTCGGACAGCGCCATGACGCCTGGGGCCTGAATGAGTGGGGTGATAGCGTTGACGAGCATGGTCGCTACCGTGGCTCGCTGCACCGGTGTTTGGGGATGAAAGTAACCGTCAGCCGGTACGGCAATGAGTTGGTACTGATGAGCGGCTTGGCTTATGGCGGCTTCATAGCGATCGCCCTCAATATCCCGAAAGCCGGTAGCTTCCACTGGGTTAGGCATGTCGGTATACATTAGCTGGATCATGCGCATCGCCGTGGCAACGGTGTAATCGCGGTGGGCAGAGTCATCAGGGATAAAGCGATTGGGCTGACTCACATCAGGTGGCTCGGCCAAGCCTAAAACGCTCATGACCGACATGACCTCAGCAGCCCAGTGATTACTGGGAATATCCACAAAGTTGTAGTTACTGACCATGTCAGTGTTGAAAATCTGGTCCAGGGTGGGGCGGCGACCAAAATCTTGCCAAACGCCGTAGGCCAACGCTTGATGAGCCATCACCATCAACTGAGCGCGACTCACCGGATCTTCGGGCATAAAGTAGCCCAACGCATTGCCCGCCACCATGCCAATTTGTTTCGCGAGCTGGAGCTTGGGGGCACTCCAGCGATGGGTGGGTACATCCAAAAACGGGGGCTCAGTAAGCGTTTCCGGCACCACCAAAATCGTTTCATTTACAATGCGCTCTCGCAACGCATCCAACAAGATGACGACGGCCTGCTCTCGGGTAATCACACTCTGGGGCCGAAAGGTGCCATCCACAAAGCCACTCACCAACTGATATTGATTCGCTGCAATATCAATTTGAAGCGCATAGCGGTTGCCTTCAATATCGGAGAATTTGATCTCCGGTTCGGGGTTGGGATCATGCAGCGGATGATCGCCAGGGGGCGGTGTGTCGTCGGGTGATGCGGCAGTGGGCTCAGCGATCGCCGTTTCCATCATTCTCACTAAAGCTGCCGCCGCAAAATCCCGCTGAGCATTCGCGTTGGGGGCAAATTGGGCGCCTTGCTCGTTCAGCGGTGTGGCAATGCCATAGGTCGTCAATTCGCGAATGGTGGCGGCACCCCAGTGTCCTTGTATGTCGGTGTAGTCCATCGCGGAGGCGATCTCTGTCACGACCTCATTTAACGGCCTGGTAGTGCCGGTCTGTTCGCGCGCTACCACTTGCAAAGCCTTGCGAATCATGGCCATAAGGCCAACGCGGCTGAGGGTGGCATCTGGATAAGCTCGCTTTTGGCTATCCCCGGTCAAAATTCCCGCCTGTTTCACATACTGAAATTGCCGCACGCTGCGATGGGTCGCGAGCACATCAACAAACGGGGCCGTGGTGACGGTGTCGGGCAGCGCGATCGCTTGTGGATCGGTCACCTTTTGCTGCATGGCACGAATGAGCAGCGTCACTGCCTGTTCCCGTGTAATGGCTTGACCCGGGCGAAAAGTGCCGTCCGCGTATCCAGCAATCAAGTGATAATCATTTGCTGCTTTGAGTATTACGGTTTCATATGGATTACCCGCCACGTCCGAAAATGATTTACTCGGCAAGCCCGCACTGGAATTGCCAAGATTGGTGTTGGCGATCGCCAGCGGTTCCGGCTCCCCTCCGCTACAGCGCCGTTCGAGATACACAATGATGTCATTCGCCAGCGTATTGTCCGTGGGGGAGGTGTCCCAAGCGGTGGCCAGATTGCTGCCCAAGCACACCACATGGTGCAACTGATTTTCGCTAGTGCGGGTGGTTTCTAACGGTCGCCATTGCGGGCTATCGCTGCCAACGATGCGATGAAAGAGGCGCTGTGCCATGCCCTGGGTGTAGACCAAGCTAAGCAGGTTAGAATCTTGCCGGTCAAAGATAATGCGCAGGGCGACACACCGGTTTTGGCGGAAGACGCTTACCAGTCCGGCTAACGCGACCGGAAAGATCCCGGCTAAATATTGCGTGCCGTGCAGGTAAAAATCTGTTTGCTGGTCAGTACTCTGTTGATGATTATGAGCTGCCCCTAACTGCGTTTCCACTACAGCTAAAGGCTGACCCATCAGAGATGTCGCAACAGTATTCATTGATTTTCCGGTTAGGCAGATAGCAAATGCTGTGAGATTAGCAAGGAAATCGCGGTTGGGCGACCAGTCGGCAACATTGATAGTCGATTTCTTTACTAAAAATAAAAAAGTGTCTGAGCCATTCCACCATTGCTGAGTCACTGTCTGGAATAGGAGCTCCATGCAATGGGCGATCGCGGGTCCAACCTATTCAGCGATACCCAGCTTTAATTCAGCTGCCTTGACGCAGTCAGAAGTTACCATAACCATCAGATGTTGGGGTGTCTGGCCCCGCGTTGCGGGCATTTCTAACGAGTGGGTATGCAAATTCTTTCCGTCACGCTCAAAAATTTCAAAACCCATCAAGACAAGCACTTTACTTTTGCCCCCGGTACTAATGCCATTTGTGGGGAAAATGGCGCGGGCAAAACGAGCATTTTGGAAGCGATCGCCTGGGTGCTATTCAACTACATCGGTGACTACGCCAAAGATGACCTGATTCGCAACGGCAGCGGCAGCGCCGAAGTCACGGTGGAGTTCATTTCCAATCAAGATGACCGCACCTATGCAGTGCAGCGCCACACCAATAAGGGCTATACGATTTTCGACCCGCAGTTGAACGAGCGCTTGCCTTACACCCGCATTAAAGATGAGGTGTTGCCTTGGCTGCGCGATCATCTCGGGGTGTCGCCTGGTACTGATTTAGGCGAACTGTTTGCCCGCACGGTCGGCGTGCCCCAAGGCACCTTTACCGCTGATTTTTTGCAATCGGCAGAAAATCGTAAAGCCGTGTTTGACAAGGTGCTGAAGGTCGAAGAGTACAAGACTGTCTATAAAGATCTCAATAGCCTACGCCGTTTTGCTGAGACGAAAGTGGCGGCAGTTGAGGCCGAAATTGCCGGGTACGAAGAGCAACTGGCTGGGTTGGCCGACCTGCAAGCGCGTCACCAACAGGTGAGGACCGAAATCAGTACCAGCGAAACACAAATCAAAACACTGGAAACTCAGCTCGCGACCCTACAACAAGAACGTGATGCGCTGAAAGCCCAGGCTGATGCCGTACAAGGATTACAAACTCAACGTCAGCAGGTGCAAGCTCAATTAGACGGCCAGCAGCAAGCGATCTCTCTGCTCACCCAAACCCTCAACCAGGCGCAAGCCGCCGCTAAGATTTGCGCTGATACCCAAGCTGCCTACCAGGCTTATCACACGGCAGAGAAAGCATTACAGGCCCTGAGTCAGCAGCAAGCGCAACGACAAGCCTGTCAGAAAAAACAGCAGCAGCTTCAGAGAACCCTGGATACTCGGGCTGCTGATCTGACTCGTCTCAAGCTGCAATTAGAAGGCTGGGCCACCGCCGCGCAGGAAATTCAGCAGTTAGCGCCTGCGATTCAGGAGCAGACAGCTTTGGAAGGCCAAATTCAAGCGCTACAGCAGCAGCAAACGGCTCTGGCACAGGTGCGGGGCGAACTCCAGGCCAGTGAAAAGCAGGCCCAGCAACAGAACCACCAAGTTGCCCAGCTCCAACAAGAACTTGTCCGG
>CAZFWL010000077.1:0-9114 GCA_964522775.1 uncultured Halomicronema sp. | reverse complement strand
TGGCCGCCTATGCCTTTTATTCCCTATGCTGAACTCCCTCCACCTGCCATCGTTCAAGCAGTACAGACGGCGGCAGCAACCATTGATGTCACCACATCCTCAGCGGACAGCAACGAACAACCAACGGATGTCTCAGCATCAGCCAGACGACAAGATCTAGCGCCAGCTTCCGGACCCGAATCACCTTCCAGTCAGGCACAATTTTCAGATGCCACCACCTCTGTAGTCAGAGTCTCTGACGTATCGCCCCCTAGCTTTTCGGCGACACGAGCTGAGCTGCTGCTAGAGGAACCACAGTCTTCTCGGGCGTCCTTATCCAATGCCGACAGTGCGGCTGCTCAACCCGTCTCAGTACAAAGGACGGTGTCTCAAGGCCGCGATCGCGATACCTCTGACCGCGACGATAATGAGTTCGCACCTTTGCCAGGCGCAACCACTAGAGATGAGGCGACAAGCGAGGATACCTCAACTGAAGACCGCGATGACGTAGAGCCGACAGAGACAGTTGAGGATGAAGATCCGGTTTATCCCCGCGCAGCGACCCCAGAACGGGACTGGTCTAACGGAGCGGTAGTTGATGGCACATTGCTAACACCGACGCAGCCCACTAACCGTCCGCCTTCGCCACTGAGGCTCACAGCTGACTACCAAGAATTCGAACCCCAAACTCAAGTGCTGACGGCACAAGGTGATGTGGTCTTGCGGCTAGGCAACGGGCTGCTGCGAGCGGACCGGCTGTGGGCTAATCTTGCTAACCGTTTTGTTGTTGTAGATGGCGATGTCCTCTTTACTCGCGGTGAACAATCCTTTGAGGCCGATCGCGGTGAATACAACCTTATTCAAGGGGCAGGCACCTTATTTGATGCGCGGGGCACGCTCTTTATTCCCAGCGCAGGCAGCGATTTAGCTGGAGACCTCACGACTGGCACGACTGATCCAGGTATTCTGGCCGCAGATCCGATTACTAATGTTGAAAACACCGACAGTCTCACCTTCGGCACAGGACTCACAGTTCCTTCCAGTGCGTCAGGCCTGCCACAGTCCTCTGGAGGCGGTGCAGTGCGACGGTTTCGCTTCGAAGCGACTCAGCTCGACTTTGATGCCGAAGGTTGGTACGCCCAAGACATTAGCCTCACCAATGACCCGTTTTCCCCACCAGAATTAGAGTTTCAGGGCGACTCAGCCACCCTGACTCGACTCACAGACCTTCAAGATGAGCTCTACATCGAAAATGCTCGCTTAGTCTTTGATCAAAGTTTCACTGTGCCGTTATTGCGCGATCGAATTTTGCTCACCCGAGGCGAACAGAGCGCTAATCCTTTTTTCGTTACCTTCGGGTATGACGGCGAAGACCGAGATGGTCTATTCATAGAGCGCTCTTTTCCGATTTATGACTCGGGCTCTTGGCAAGCCTTTTTAACGCCTCAGTTCTTGGTGCAGCGGTTGGTGGGTGGCGAAGAATCTCCCCCGGACGATGAGTCATTTTTGAGTAACTTGGG
The DNA here is from genome assembly GCA_964522775.1 of uncultured Halomicronema sp. Taxonomy (GTDB): domain Bacteria; phylum Cyanobacteriota; class Cyanobacteriia; order Phormidesmidales; family Phormidesmidaceae; genus Halomicronema. The sequence goes on along the minus strand of CAZFWL010000077.1, from coordinate 7,615 downwards.
GCTTGAAGCTGATGTTGTGGGGCTGCTAGGGCCACGCACAAGCGCCAGGTTTAATGCCAGTTTTTCCGGACTTGACTTACAAAATATCGAGGATCGCTTACGCTCCAGTGTCCGCGTTCGTCACTTGATCGGCGCTCATACTTTGAATTTGGAGTACAGCTATCGCGATCGTCTCTTCAACGGCTCCCTCGGTTTTCAAAATGTCCAGAGCAATTTGGGGGTCGTGCTAGTTTCTCCCAGCATTCCTATCGGCAATACTGGCATTCAGTTCAATTACCAAGTTTCCGCCCAATACATTACGGCCAACACCGACCGCCTCGATCTGGTCAACAGCACGACGCCCCCGTTTCGCGCCAGTCTCGGGCGCTTTCAGGGCAGCGTCGGTCTTGGTCGGAATTTTGTGCTGTGGCGAGGAGACACCTTGCCTGCCACGCCCGAAGCAGGACTTAGATTTACCCCAACACCGCGACAGCCAAATGTTCAGTTAGCGCTGTTTGGCCGGGGAACATACACGTATTACACCAGCGATGATACTCAAGACGATTTGTCCGCCAGCGTGCGGCTATCAGGCGAGTTGGGTCATTTTTCACGAGACTTCTTCGACTCCACCGTGTTCAACGTGACGTATACCCGCTCTTTCGTCAGCGATGCCGCAACTTCACCCTTTCTTTTTGATCGGAATGTCGACCAAAATCGACTCAGTGGGGGCATCATTCAGCAGATATATGGCCCGTTCCGCCTAGGTTTCCAAGCGTCGGTCAATCTAGACACCGGCGACATCATCAATACTGACTATGTGCTGGAATACAATCGCCGCACTTATGGCGTTTTTCTCCGCTATAGCCCCACTCGCTCAGCAGGTTTCTTAGGATTTCGCATCAATGAATTTGACTGGTCAGGACGTGCGCCCAGATTTGGGGGAGCCGATATCCGTGACGTAGAGGGCGGTGTTGTCCGCTAAGCTCAGTCCGTCAAGATCAGTGATCGGCTTCTACATGCATGTCTTGATGACAATCGCTCCTTGCCGTCTTTAGGACTGAGGCTTGCTCAGTGACCGTCCCAACGGTAGGGAAACGAGGTTATCAGTATTAACTTCGCGGGCAACCCGTGTGAGCAAAGCCGCGATCGCGAGGCTCGCAATCATGGAACTGCCGCCATAGCTAAATAGTGGCAATGGTAAGCCAGTTGTAGGCAAAGCTCCCACCGCCACCCCAATATTCAGCAAGGACTGCCCAACCAGTAATACCATGGCCCCAATCGCGATCAGTCGTTGAATCGGATGTTGGATGCGCATCGCCACCACAGCAGCCAACGTGGCATACGCCAACAGCAACGCGAGCAGAAAAAGGCCGCCAATGAATCCAAATTCTTCGGCATAGACCGAAAAGATAAAATCCGTATACTGAATCGGCAAAAAGTCGAGTTTTTGTTCTGATAAGCCCAATCCACTGCCCAGCCAACCACCAGAGCCGATCGCCAGCAAACTTTGAATCAATTGGTAACCATTGCCCGTCGGATCAGCCCAGGGGTTGAGAAAGGCCGTAATCCGTTCGCGTTGATAAGCATTGGCACTCAAGCTCACTAACGCCGCTGTGACTCCGGTTATCGCCGTTCCTAACAGCAGACGATAAGGAAGTCCAGCAGCTAATGCCACTAACCACAGCGATAATCCACAAATGGCAGCGGTACTCAAGTTGGGCTGCAATAAGATAGCCGCGATCGCGATCGCAAATAATCCGACCCACAAGCCTCGAGTTGTCCAGGCCAGCTGTGGCCAGCGACCAAATAGACGCGCCGCCTGCAGAACCAACAACGGTTTTAACAGTTCAGACGGCTGCACTAAAAAAGGACCCAGCGCCAGCCACCGAGTGGCCCCATTAATCGTGACCCCTAGTGCCGGTATTAGCGTCAGAAATAACAGCCCCATCAAGATAAAAAAGGCGATGCCTGACAATCGAATCAGGCTAGTAATGGGTTGCCGCACAATCCAATTGAACAGATTGAGCCCTAAAAAAACCCACAACAGCTGAATTGCTAAGAATCGCCAACCAATTTCAGTTTCCTAGAACAACAACGACAACAACAACCAATTCCAGTCTCTGCCAATGCCACCGGATAGGAAGCTGAAAACAGCGTGATCAGGCCGACTGATAACCACACCAGCGTTAACCACCGAATCAGGCGCGACTCTCTCGACCAGTGCTGAGTGGCGGGGTCGATGACTGGCAGCAGATACCGTATAAAATTCACACGTGCATTAGCAGCCATAAGCTCAGAATCTTTTCCTGCAAGAAATTGAAACGGTTAGGAAGACCAACAAACTGCCTTACCGCGATCGCTGTTAGCCCCACTAAAAACACTATCAATGGACTCTAGAGCCGTTATCCGCTTCACAATCCATCAAATGTAGCGCTGTCAGCGAGTGGTGCCGCCACGAATCTGCGGCAAGTATACCAATCCTCGCAAAACCTGCTACATCCAATCTTTAGAGCGTGGCTTTAAGAAGCACACAGCAATCATCCGATACCGCTCACCAAGGGCCAGTCATGATGAATGTGACGGTCGCGACACCGTGGGATCAGCATATGGCAGCACCGATGACGACGTTTGAGTCGGAAATACGGCTTTTTTGAGCAATAGGCGCGAGGGTTGAAAGTTAAGCAGAGAGAGTAAGCTGGGTTCGACCCGATGGAGCTGATACCCAATGCCTTGATAGAGCTGCCGCGCTTGTTTATTGTCCGCCATCACATGCAGAGACAAATCACTAAATCCCCAATCGAGGGTAAGTTGCTCAGCTGCTTGTAACAGGCGACGGGCTACCCCCTGACGTCGATAACCTTGGTACACCGCTAAGTTGGACAGGTACACCCAAGGCAACCGATTAAAAGCCCATAGCTGAGGTTCACGATAGGCAACTTCGACGGTGCCAATGACAGTCGGTTTGCGAGTGAGGCGGTCAGGGGCGATCGCCGTGAGGCAGCGATAATGGGGATGTCCCCCTTGGAGTCGCTGCTTGAGATCTTCATGAATGCTGAAACGAAATAGGGGATACAACCATCGCTGCCAACCCAAAGGCGGATAAAAGCTACTCGCTAAGACATTCGCAACCTCGGGTAAATCCGTCAGCACCGCTGGCCTAACATAGAACGAGGCAGATTCAAATTCAGCAGATCGAGACACTGGCATGGGCAACAAAGTGGCAGCAGCGTTGTGTTTGTAACACCAGGATTGGGCATCCTCTTAGAGGTGTGCCCAGCCGGTATATCGAACTATCCGTCAGTTTACCCTGCTTAATCTCAATGTTTTGTCTGGGAATGCTGTTGATGAGCAAATTCTGGTATGTGGTCGCCTTGCTTAGCTGAAAAGTAGCAAAGAGAGGTCGCAAACCTTAAAAGGAAGCGGATGTACTAGCAATCAGTCGGTTCAAGCAGACTGAGATCATCCTGACTATTCATCAGGCATCCAGTAAGATTTGCTAGGTTCAGCACTGAGCAAGCTCACCTGACTCAGCACTACCCACTCATAGGTCAAGCTTGGACAGCAGTGACTTTTATCGCATCCTGATCCAGTCGCCACGTTCAATCGCCCATGATTTGTCTACCCAACTGCCGATGCTTACTTAGCAGTTTCTAAAAGAGTTCTAGAGCAAACTATAAAGTGTCTATTCTGTATATCGCTTACGACAGCATGATTAAGCCTAGCTTCCAAGATTGGAGACTGTAATCCAGCTTTTAGAACGTCAAGTATCGGGTATCGAGGGTTGTCTATTAAGCTGCGTCGAGAACTGAACACCAAACCCAAGTTGCTGGTCGTAGATGATGAACCAGACAATCTTGATTTGCTATACCGCACGTTTTATCGACAATTCAAAGTGCTGCGGGCAGAAAGTGGACACGCGGCGCTGGCTCTATTGACCCAGCACCCAGATGTGGCTGTCATCATTTCAGATCAACGCATGCCGGGGATGAGTGGGACCGAATTTTTGCGTCAGACAGCGGTCGACTATCCCAACATTATGCGGATCATCTTGACGGGATATACGGACGTCGAGGATTTGGTGGGGGCCATTAACCAAGGCAAGGTCTTCAAGTACGTCACAAAGCCTTGGGAAGCTCATGACCTGAAGCAAGTGGTTGCCCAAGCGCTCGATGCGCATCAACTGTTGCGATCGCGAACCGAAGAGCTAGAACGTGTGTTGCAGCAAGAAACTTTGCTGAACGCCATGACCAATACGATCCGGAGTGCCGAGACCGCGCAGGCAATGATGCAAACCGTGGTCGAAACCGTCGGTCAACATATGGGAGCCCATATTTGCGTTTTGCAACCGTTTGGAGAAGCAGGCGCTGCGATCACACCCAAAATCTACACAGATGCTGAGCTAGGTAACGATTCGCTCATCACATCAGACTTTGCTTGGCCAGTCACTGAGCTGACCATGCTGAACGCTGAGCAGGTGTTGACCGATGAGGATAACTGGCTAGAGTTTGGCAGATTGGCTGACCTGAATGTGCAAGCCAGCCTGCTAGTACCGCTGACAAGTCAACAGCAACCGCTAGCAGTCCTCGCGCTCCATCGCTGCGACGTAGCCGTCCCCTGGAATGAAGGCGATCGCCAACTGCTGGCTACCGTCGCCAATCAAGCTGCCTTAGCACTATCACAAGCACTGACCTACGAGCAGGTACAAGCCCTGGCACGGCGCGAACAACTCCTTAATACAGTGACTCAGGCGATTCGCTCCAGTTTGGAGCCCCAAGCCATTTTTGCGGCGATCACGCAGGAACTGGGGCAAGCGTTATCGGTCGATAGCTGCGTCCTGTCACTATGGACAGCCGCAGATGACTACATGCAATGCGTGGGCCTGTACGAAGCCAGTCCCGACGGCAGTCCGGTACCTCACACCTCAGAAACGGATCTGGTTTTACCGCGATCGCAAACCCCTATTAGTCAAAATCCTGTCTTGCAGGAACTATTGACGACCCAGCAGCCCATCCAAATTGATGATCTCAGTCAGCATCCTGAGATGAGCATGCAAGATCAACCCCGGCGGGCAGGTGGAGCCCGATCGCTACTCGTGGTGCCCTTAATCACCGAAAACCAAATTATTGGCAGTATTTCGCTGCGCCATATTCATCGCCCCCATGCTTGGCGGCAAGGTGAAATTGACCTAGCGCAGTCGGTGTCGAGTCAAGCGGCGATCGCCGTACAGCAATCTCGCCTGTATCAAACTACCCGCGAACAAACCGAACAGTTAATGGCACTAGATCGCCAAAAAACCGAGTTCTTCCAAAATATTTCCCATGAGTTCCGCACCCCATTAACGCTGACCTTGGGCCCATTAGAAACCGCCGTCAGCCGTGAGCGAGGATTAGACCTAGAAGAGTCCACCGTTGCTCTCCGCAACGCCCGGCGCTTGCTGCGGCTAGTAAACCAATTACTCGATCTGCAACGACTCGACGCGGGACGTATGCAGCCGACCTTTCGTCCAGTGAATGTCGCAGCTTTTATCAGAGATGTCGTGACAGCCTTTCAACCCTATTGCGAACGACAAGGGTTACAGCTTGAGACCCAGCTCAGCACCAGTCCAACCGTCTTTCTTGATCTCGAAAAGTTCGACAAAGTGCTCTATAACTTGCTGTCTAACGCAGTGAAGTTCACTTCAGAAGGCGGTACCATCACGGTCACCTTAGAGGCCGTCGATAATCACTGCGTCATCAAAGTCAGTGATACGGGTATCGGCATCCGCGCCGACCAGCTTTCCCAATTGTTTGATCGATTTCGGCAAGCCGATGGTTCTACTAATCGACGCTATGAAGGCACCGGTCTCGGCCTCGCACTGGTCAAAGAACTCATAGCCTTACATCACGGCAGCATTGACGTGACTTCGACCTACGGCCAGGGCACTACCTTCACCATTACGCTGCCAACAGGGCACCAACACCTCCCAGCGGCACAAGTCGTGACACAAACAGTCGCTCCCGAGATCAGTCGAGCCGACATTGAATTAGCCGATATCTCAATTGCTGCAGAAACCTCAGCCCCTGACATAATGCCCGACGACGCTTCGGCAAATGAGTTGGCAAGAATGCCGCAAATCTTAGTGGTGGATGATAACCCGGACCTGCGAGCTTATATTTCTAATGTGCTGCAGCGGCAAGGCTATCAGGTGCGCACAGCCCACAACGGCAAAGTCGCCTTAAACATGCTGACAACGTTCACACCTAATTTGATTTTGACTGACTTAATGATGCCTGGCATGTCAGGGCTAGAACTGTTGCAGCAGCTGCGGCAATCAGAGTCTTGGAACAGCATCCCCATCGTGTTACTCACGGCCAAAGTAGATGACGAAACCCGTATCGAAGGGGTGGAACAAGGCGCTGATGCTTATCTAGGTAAGCCCTTCAACGATCGCGAGCTGCTCGCCGAAGTCCGCAACTTATTAGCCCTCAAAGCCAGTGAGCGAAAGGTACGAGAACTCAATCAGTATTTGACAGAGTCGGTGTTGCGGCGGTTTCTGCCAGAAACGTTAGTAAGCAAAGCTGCTGCGGGAGATTTGCAACTGGCCTTACAGCCTGAACCCCGACAAATTACCGTGCTGTTTAGCGATATCGTCAGTTTTACCCCATTGTCTGATCGGCTGGGGCCCCGACGCTTGGCCCAGGTCTTGAATGAATATCTGAATGCGATGACGGAAGCCATCTTTGCTAGCGGGGGAACAGTGGATAAGTTCATGGGGGATGGGGTATTAGCCCTATTTGGAGCACCGGAAGAGCTACCCCCCGACGAACAAGCCCGCTGCGCGATCGCGGCCGTTCATCGTATGCATGACACCCTGAATGAGTTAAATCAGAAATGGCAAACTCAGGATATTCCAGAAATCCGAGTCCGCTATGGCATCCATCAAGGGGATGCCGTCGTCGGTATGTTTGGCGGTGAAGTGCGTGCCGATTACACCGCGATCGGACCGTGCGTCAATATTGCCTCACGCCTTCAAGAAGTCGCCGACCCCAATGGCGTCTTAGTATCTTGGACCCTAGCGCAACACTTGCCTCAAGAAACGATGATTGCTTGTTTCTCGGCAGAGCTCCGCGGCCTGAAAATGCCGCTCAAAGTGTGTAGTATTCAGCTGTAATTCATCGGAGTAGCCAGGACACTTAGCTGACAAACCTTACAGAGCTCGCGACAACACCACGTCGCTGACAGCACGGTACTCGCACTGTGGCATCCGCCTAACTGGATGATCGTGCCTAGCAAGCCAGAGTTAAAAAGCTAAGCTGTGTCGTAAGGTCATTGATGATTCGGGTGCCGTCAAAGCCGTGTTGAACCGAGATCAGTTTCAGACACCTCGCTGGGTTTGGGTCAACAGCGCGATCGCTGCCACCCTTCTCCACTCCTTAGCCGCTTGGTGGGGACTAACCACTTGGCAGCAGAGTCGCGTGACGGCATCCACTCCGGCTCCCATCAGACTTGTCACGTTATCACCAGCAACGGCTGCAGCCGCCCCAGCAACAACCCCGAACCCAGTAGCAGCAATTCCTAGCCAGATTACTAGCAGCGACGCTAGCGTGGCTACGCCTCAAGCTACTAGCTCTGCCCAAACTCTGCCCACCACGGCCCG
>CAZFWL010000076.1:0-9127 GCA_964522775.1 uncultured Halomicronema sp. | reverse complement strand
AGCTTCGGCGAGTTCTAGCTCTGATCGCTTGCGATCGGTAATGTCAGCATCCACGCCAAAGACCCGCAAAGCTTTGCCATTTTCGTCTCGCGCAATGTGGCCATAGGCCTCTAGATAGGCAATTTCGCCGGTTGGCCGAATAATGCGAAATTCGGAGTGAAAACCCGCTTCCCCCTGCTGCTGAGCCGTGATTTCGCGCTCGACGATGGACAAGTCGTCGGGATGTACCATGGTGTACCAGTCTTGGCGATTAGGCGGATGTTCTGCGGCAGTAATGCCGTAAATTTCGTACATCCGCTCATCCCAATAAGCGAAATCGCTAGCGATATCCCATTCCCACACGCCTAATTTGGCTGCCTCGGTCGCCAGCTTCAGGCGCTGGGACGACTCTTGCAAAGCGGCTTCTTTTTGGCGGCGATCGCTAATGTCTTCATTGACGCCAAACACCCGCACTACTTGCCCATTACCATCTCGAATAAAGTGACCATGGGCCTCCAGATAGATAATTTCGCCGCTGGGCCGAATGATGCGAAACTCGGTGTGAAAGCCGCTTTTCCCTTGCTCCTGAGCCTCAACTTCTTGCTCGACAATTGCCAGATCCTCGGGGTGAATCAGGTTGTACCAGTCATGGTGAGAGCCCGAGTGTTCAGCACTAGTGATGCCGTAGATTTCGTACATCCGCTCATCCCAATAGGTGCGATCGTTGACGAGATCCCACTCCCAAACCCCTAATTTGGCTGCTTCTGTCGCCAGGGTCAGGCGCTGGGTTGTTTCTTGCAACGCGACTTCTTTTTGATGGCGATCGCTAATGTCTCCATTCACCCCAATCACCCGCACCACTTGACCAGCAGCATCACGGACAAAGTAACCGTGGGCCTCAATATGCCGAACCTCGCCAGAGGGCCGCAAAATCCGAAACTTCGAGTGAAAGTCAGTTTGATCTGTTTGCTGAGCCGTGACTTCGCGCTCGATAATCGCCAGATCGTCAGGATGCACCATGTTGTACCAATCTTGGCGATGCCCCGAATATTCGAGGGCGGTGATGCCATAGATTTCATGCATCCGCTCGTCCCAAAAGATGCGATCACTAGCGATATCCCATTCCCAAATGCCTAGGTGAGCCGCTTCCGTGGCAAGGGTAAGGCGCTGAGAGGTTTCTTGCAAAATGACTTCTTTTTGTTTGCGATCGCTAATGTCACGGTTAGTCCCGATCATGCGAATGGGTTGACCAGTAGCATCCCGCAAAATTTGGGCATAAGCCTCCAGGTATCGAATCTGACCGTCCGGTCGCACAATACGAAATTCGATATTGAAGGTACTCTCATGCTGCAAAGCATGTTCCAAGATCGTCAGGAGATTAGGCCAATCGCTCGGGTGAACTTTGACTTGCCAATCTTCAAAAGTGTTTGTGAATTCCCCGAGAGGCACACCATAGATTTCATGCTGGCGCTCATCCCAGGTTTGCCGCTGGTTGAGAATGTCCCAGTCCCAGACACCGAGTTGGGCCGCTTCAGTCGCAATGGCGAATCGCTGAGAGGTTTCTTGCACAGCTTGCGCACTAAGGGCGCGATCGGTCACGTCGAGGTTAATGCCAATCACGGTCTGGGGTTGGCCTGCAGCATCACGTACAACAATGGCGTGGTCTTCGACATAGCACACTTGACCATCAGGGCGAACGATCCGGTACTCCTTATGCATTTCGTCTGCATCCCCATGGATAGCAGTGAGCTCATCTGTCGCGACATGGGCATCTTCTGGATGCAGAGTCGCTACCCAATCTTGATAGGTCAGATCAATGGTTTGAGGTTCGAGGCCGTAGATTTCAGACATCCGAGCGTCAAACCACAGGACGTTGGTTGCCGCATCCCATTCCCAGATGCCAATATGTCCTGACTGAGTTGCTAGACGTAACCGACTCGATAGGTTGCGAATATTCTGCTCGCTGGCTTTGCGATCGCTAATGTCACGGCTCAAGCCCAGGAGTCGCTGCACCGTGCCGTCCACATTGCGCACTACAGCGGTATGGGCCTCAAGATAGCGAGTTGCTCCATCGGTACGCACAATACGAAACTCGATCTGCGTATTATCCGCCCCCTCCAGAATGGCCGTGTCTGAAGCTCGAATAATATGCCGGTCTTCCGGGTGGACGTAGGTCGTCAGCCAGTGCTCCAAATCAATTTGACTGGTATCCGCAGGGAAACCATACTGCTCCGCCATCCGTTCATCCCAGGTCAGCTGCTGAGACTGAAAGTCGAGTTCCCAGACGCCAATTTGGGCTGATGCCGTAGCGAGTGATAACCGCTGCGATAGATCCTGAATGCGCTGCTCTGCTTGTTTCCGCTCAGTAATGTCTTCACCAATGCTGGTGAAACTAATAACCGCGCCCTCGGTGTTGCGCTGAACGGTGTTATTCCAAGCAATGAGGCGGCGATCGCCTGCCCGCGTGACAATTTCGTTTTCGTAATTGGTCGGAAAATCTGCCGTATTGGCAGCCTGGTATAAGTTTTCCTGTATTTCCGGACGGATCTCTGGCGGCAGAAACATTTCGAACCAGCTCTGACCCAAAATGTCCTCTCGCTGCCAACCGGTTAGAGAGAGTAAATAGTCATTGCCAAATAAAATATTGCCCTGGGGGTCGGTCATGATGGCAACCATCGTCAGGGTTTCGAGCACATGGCGAAACTGCTGTTCTGAGGCTTGCAGCGCCTGTTCCGCCTCTTTGCGGTCAGTGATATCGCGCCCCACAGCAATGACTACGACAACATTGCCGTCATCATCCACAATGGCCTGATTAGACCATGACAACCAACGCCATCCCTGAGACGTGAGCGTCCGCTGCTCGATACGGCAGGTATGCGGCGGATGCCACAAGCGCTCCCACTGTTGCTGAGCAAGGTCTGCATCACCGAGATCACCTTCTGGCCGAAAGTCAGTCTCAACGATCTCTGTCCAAGTTTTGCCAAAAAGTTGGCAGTAGGACGGACTGGCAAACAACAATTGGCGATCGGGCGTGAGTTTGAGGATCAGTTCCGTCTGATTTTCAACTAACAGACGATACTGTTGCTCGCTCTCAGCCAAGCTAGCAACCGCATCTCGCAGCTCCGTCACATCACGCTGCACCCCAAAAATGCCCGTAATGCGGCCGTGGCCATCGTACAGACATTGATAGTCCCCCTCGATCCAGATCGGGGTGCCGTCGGCGCGGCGCTCGTGGGTATCGATATGGAGACGACCCTCATCAAATGACCGTTGCAAAATCACGCGGCCGGTGAAGAGATCGTGCGCAAAAAAGTCGTAGAAGGTTTGCCCGACGATCTCCTCACTCCGACTCAGTCCATATTGCTGGCAAAAAGCCTGATTGGCTTTCGTCACCCGCTGATGGTGAAAGGCATAGTCTAGGGTTGCGGCTTTATCAATGTCGTCGTGCCACTCGATCGGCTCGTCCAACATCATGAAAAAGAACCCATCGAGGGCTTGGGCAAAAAAGAGGTTGAGTTGATGTTCGCGATCGCGCAGCGCTTGCTCGGCTTCTTTGTAATCAGTGATATCGCGACCACTCGCTTGAATCTCGACGAGTTGTCCCTGCTCGTCAAACAAGGCCCGATTAATCCACTGGTGCCAAGCCACTCGGCCATTCGCATCGACCACTTTATGCTCATGGGTCGTGAGGGGTTCGGCCGCCGTCAACTGCCTCAATTCCGCAATTTGTTGCCGGACTTGGGCCTGATCTTCGGGAGGCACCAGGTCAAGAAATTGGCGCCCGATCAAAGCCGCAGCTGAATGCTTAAAAAAGCGGCAATACGCTTCGTTGACGAAAGTCAGCGTGCCGTCAGGCGTAAATCGACAAATCAGCTCGGTCTGGGTATCGACAACCTGGCGATAGCGCTGTTCGCTCAGCTGCAGCGCCTGATTGATTTGCTCTAGCGTTTGGGCGTAATGATCAACTTGGGTGGTGAGTGCTTGTTGATGTTGTTCGGCAATCTTGCGCTCAGTGATGTCTTGCTTAATCGCAATGAAGTGAGTAATCTCGTCGACCTCATCACACACCGGCGTGATCGTCATTTCTTCAACATAGTGGGTCTGATCTTTGCGACGGTTAATGATTTCACCGCGCCACACTTCACCCGCCGTAATCGTTTGCCACAGCTGTCGAAAAAAGGCTAGATCTTGCTGACCAGAGTTCACTAACTCACGGGGATTACGCCCGATCGCCTCCTCCAACCGGTAGCCAGTAAGTTGACTGAACGCTGGATTAGCCCACTCAATCGTGCCGTGGCGATCGGTAATGACAATGGCATCAGCACAGGCACTCAGCGCCACACTTTGTAAGTGCAGTTGCGCAGCAGTATCCGCGAGGGCATAACAGGCATATTCAGGCTGTGGCGAGGGAGCGATCGCAGATGCCAGTTTTAGGTCCCGTAAGAAAGCTGGCCGACTTTCTTGCAACATTAATAAATGGACATCTTCTCCCACATTGGCAATCAGCGAAAAATATAATGAGAGTGATTGATTATTTCTATGACGCAGGGTCAGGAGCCCATAACAAGAAGTCCGAATCGGCAGCCGAAAGTCATTCTCACCTTGATTTGCCGACACGATCGAGAGCTGTTCCAGCGACTGTTCTAAAAGAGTGGCTTGGCTACTCCCCAATAATTCACAAGCTCGTTCATTAGCCGCCAAAAACTGCCCTTGAGCGTTGATTAATAGCCCTGCCACTGACAAATCGTCAAACAGCTGACTGAGCTGCTCACGCGATAACGTCAGGCTTGAAGGCAATGAAAATACGGACTGGTCCGCTGATAGCCAAGAAAGCTCATCATCCGCTTGAGACTCGCGATCAATATGAGACATGGGGGCCTGCAGAGTTTCCCTGATATCCGAGATATTACGGATACGGCATCTACCCTGAATGAAATAGAACCGCCTATTAAAGTATCCGTAGTATGCCCAAATTCTAAAGCTGGGGCCGGTACCAAGGGAGAAAGCCCTTAAGTTTTATTGAGCCCAGTAACAATTCGTCTGGATCAATTCCATTCTCCTGATTCAGCCCTAGAAAATGGCACTATTAGTCAATTTCGCAACACTTTCATAGCCTCCTAAATCGTTGCTAATAGGAGCTGTGGTGGCGATAGAAAAGAGGTGTCATGACAGCTTCATTATTGTCGGATGCAAATCGGCGACTGGCTCGGGCACTTAAACATGTGCAGATTTCTGAAGATGCCAGCGAGCGGCTGCAATTCCCCAAAGCGAGTCTCAAAGTCTCTATTCCCGTACGCATGGACGATGGATCGCTGCGGGTATTTGAGGGGTATCGGGTGCGCTATGACGACACTCGCGGCCCCACCAAAGGCGGCATCCGGTTTCACCCGAAAGTCAGTATGGATGAGGTGCAGTCACTGGCATTTTGGATGACCTTTAAATGCGCTGCAGTAAACTTGCCCTTTGGCGGGGCCAAGGGCGGCATTACGCTCAACCCGAAGGAACTCTCCAAGTTTGAACTGGAGCGGCTGAGTCGCGGCTATGTGGACGCGATCGCAGATTTTATTGGCCCCGATATCGACATTCCCGCACCAGACGTTTATACCAATCCCATGATCATGGGCTGGATGATGGATCAGTACAGCATCATCCGCCGTCAGTTATGCCCAGCCGTGATTACGGGCAAACCTTTGGGAATGGGCGGTAGTCAAGGCCGCGATCGCGCTACCGGGACAGGAGCTTTTTACGTACTCGCAGCCATGTTGTCCAAGTTCGATCGGGTACCCGCTGAAACCACAGTCGCCGTACAAGGATTTGGCAATGCAGGCAGCGTCATCGCCCGACTGCTGTTTGAGGCAGGATACAAAGTTGTGGCAGTCAGTGATTCGCGCGGCGGGGTGTATTGCGATCGCGGGCTCGATATTCCCAGCTTGCAACAGTTCAAAGCCTCGACCCGCAGCCTCAAGGCCGTGTACTGCGAAGGCACCGTCTGCAACTTGATCGATGGGCACGACACCATCACCAATGAAGAGTTGCTGGAATTAGATGTGGACGTGCTGATTCCAGCCGCATTGGAAAATCAGATCACGGCCGACAATGCTTCTCAAGTCCAAGCAAAATACATCTTTGAGGTGGCGAATGGCCCGATCACTTCTGAGGGCGATCGCATTTTGGAAGACAAAGGCGTGTCTGTGTTCCCCGATATCTTGGTGAATGCAGGGGGCGTTATCGTCAGCTATTACGAATGGGTGCAAAACCGTAGCGGCCTCTATTGGACTGAGTCGGAGGTCAGTGATCGACTGAAAACCAAGATGGTCGAAGAAGCGGAGAAAATCTGGCGACTGGCCCAAAGCTTCGCCGTTCCCCTACGCACGGCCGCCTACGTTCACGCGCTGGAACGATTGGAAGAAGCCCATAGCGCCCGCGGTACCCGCGACTATTACATCAGCTAACGACGCTTCCAACACCCCGTCTTGGCAAAGCAGCTGAGGTTCTCAATAGCCCTTACAATCAAGAGCGATCGCCATCATCTTTCCTGGCCCATGACCTCTTTGCGTACCCCTCTCTACGACCTCTCGGCTGACCTCAAAGCCCGCTTCACGGAATTTGCCGGGTGGGAAATGCCGGTGCAATATAGCGGCATCAAGCAAGAGCATCAGGCCGTGCGCACAGCAGCCGGCATGTTTGATATTTCGCACATGGGCAAGTTCTTTTTGCACGGTCAGGGGGTGCTAACGGCACTGCAAAAACTTGTACCGTCCGATCTCGGCCGACTGGCTCCTGGCGAGGCCCAGTACACCGTGCTCCTGAATCCCCAAGGGGGCATCATTGACGATCTGATCATTTATGACCAGGGCACTGACGCCGCTGGGACTGAGCGCGTCGCTGTGATTGTGAATGCAGCCACCACCGATAAAGATAAGGCCTGGATGCTGGAGCATTTACCATCCAGTATTACGTTCGAGGATGTGTCGCGAGATCGCGCCCTCATCGCCGTCCAGGGCCCGGAAGCAGTAGCCCAATTGCAGCAAGTCACCGCCGAAGACTTGAGCAAAGTAGGTCGCTTTGGTCACATCGAAGGTACCGTCTTGGGGGAGCCCGCCTTTCTGGCTCGCACGGGCTACACCGGCGAAGATGGTTTCGAAGTCATGATGAGCGCCGACGGCGGCCAAGCCCTTTGGCAGACCCTCACTGAAAATGGCGTTGTTCCCTGTGGCCTGGGCGCGCGCGACACCTTACGCCTCGAAGCCGCCATGGCCCTGTACGGTCAAGACATTACCGATGACACCACCCCCCTCGAAGCCGGGTTGAAATGGCTGGTTCACCTTGAGGGAACCGGCGAATTCATCGGGCGCTCAGTGCTAGAACAGCAAAGTACAGAGGGTGTTTCTCGCCGCTTAGTTGGTCTCCAGATGGAGGGGCGCAACATTGCCCGTCATGACTACCCCGTTGTGCAAGCGGAAGAAACGGTAGGTATCGTCACCAGCGGCACGTTGTCGCCGACATTGGGCTACCCGATCGCCCTGGCCTACGTCCCCGCCCAGTCGGCAAAAATTGGGCAAACTCTGATGGTCGAAATTCGGGGCAAAACGCATCCAGCCCAAGTCGTTAAAAAACCTTTCTATAAACGCAAAGCTTCATGAGTTGACACAACTTGGATGGATAAATACGCTAACAGGCGTGCGACACTGGCAACAGCGCGTGATCACAAGAGAGAATCCCTATGGCCCTTGAGTTTCCCGATGATTTGAAATACTTGGATACCCACGAATACGCGCGGGTGGATGAAGACGAAGCCATCGTGACGATCGGGATTTCGGCCTTTGCGCTCGATCAGTTGGGCGACATTGTTTTTCTAGAATTGCCGGACGTGGGCGATACCGTCGAGAAGGGCGAAACCTTTGGCACGGTGGAGTCGGTGAAAGCGGTGGAAGATTTAAAATCCCCAGTGAACGGCGATGTGCTGGAACGGAATGAGGCGATCGTGGATTCTCCAGAACAAATTGTGGATGATCCCTATGGCGATGCGTGGCTAATCAAAATCAAAGCCGAAAATCTTGATGACTTGGACGATGCTATGTCAGCGGATGAATACCGCGATCAGGTCGAAGGCAGCTAGATTTTAGGGCGGCTGAGCGATGGGGGAAGTCGGTGTGGTTTACCAGAAGACGTTCCCTGTCAGAGCCACACACTAATTCGCTTCACCTTAAGAGAACTATCCCCTAAACAGACTGTGTCAGCAAACCCGAGAGGCTAGCGACTTGATGTCGAAGAGCGGGGTTCTAGTTCCAGATCATCTTGAATGGCTTGTTCGAGCAAGCGATTGGGCTGGGGGCGAGTGGGATTACCGGGGCCCACATACTTTTCAACTAGGGTCAGCAACTCGTTCGCCCCAAACGGTTTGGTAAGGTAGTCGGTCGCTCCCGCCATGCGCGCTTTGACGCGATCGATAAACCCATCTTTACCCGTCAGCATCACAATGGGCGTTTGCCTAAAGGCACTGGACTGACGCAACATCGCGCAGAGCTCATACCCTTCGAGCTCTGGCATAGCAATATCGCAGAGGATCAGGTCGGGGCGGAGTTGAAAAAGCAGACTGAGGGCACGTAGGGGATTCCCAATCGAGGTGGCTTCGTAGCCATGTTCGTCCAAAATTTGCTCGATCGCTTGACGAATGGTTACCCCATCATCGACACAGACAATCCGAGGGACTTGGGTCGCCTGCCAATCTTCTACTGGCTCTGGTAGCGAGATCGGGGCAGCCACTTCCGATAGATGAATGATGCCTTGCCGCACATAGGGATAAATCGCTTTTGCCACCGTCACGACCCCCTTATTCCAGTAACGCGAAATTTGTTGAATGGACGTGGTGCCGTCCATCCACCGCAACATGCGCACTGTTTTCTCATCATCCGCCTCATGAGACTGCAGTTTTTGCATGATGCTGGGGGACTGGTGAGGCGATTGAATATGGGGATAAAAATGGTTCCACGCTTGGATTTGGGTGGTGATAGTGGTGACGAGAGAACCAATCTCAAAGGTCGTAAGTTGAGGGCTCAAGGCGGCAGAGAGCTTAAACACAAACGCACCCTGATGCAAACTCAATAAGTCAAACAACGTTTCCTGCACCATGCCGTTCAGGATCTGC
>CAZFWL010000075.1:0-9154 GCA_964522775.1 uncultured Halomicronema sp. | reverse complement strand
CTGGTATCGCTGCTGCTCTTTTTGCTGACGTTGATGCCTCTCTGGTGGTGGAATGCTCAAAACGACTGGTTCTCGTTTCGCTTTCATCTGTTTTTGCGGTTTGACAGTGATGTCCCCCCGAGTCCCTACCGCCCGCTCGATGTGCTCGGTACCTGGGGGCTGGGGCTGCTCTATCTATTTCCCACTATTGGCCTACCGCTGTGGTGGAGTACAGCCAAAGCGCTGTTAGAACGCATTCAAAGCATCCTGCAGCCGCCGATGAGTGCCGGTGAACGGGTGGCGCGAGATCGCCTGGGCTTGATCCTCTGGCTATCGTTACCCATCGCTTTGGGATTCACTCTACTCGGCGGCAAACAAGCCATTTACCCAGCTTGGCCGGCTCCCGGCTTTTGGGGGATGACGTTACTGTTAGCCTATGCTGCCAGTCATTGGCGATCGCGCACTGTTCGTCGCTGGCTTGGCGGTACTGCCGTCTGTTTGGGCTCTCTGGCACTGGTGGCGCTGTTGCATTTGAACTTGGGATTACTGCAAAAGCCCAGTAACTATGCCCTATTTGGCGGCCTTGTCCCCATCGAACAAGATGGTTCTACTGCCCTCTTAGATGTGGGGCAATTCAGATCGCGCTTTGCCCAGTCGGCCGCGCTACAAACTGCTTTAGCCGATGCCGATTTCATCTTTACCGACGAATTTTATTTGTCGGGCTATGTTGACATGGCGTTGTATCCGCTGGCGCAAAGGCCAATTACCGCTTTCAGCCAAGACCCGCGTGGCTTTGCCTTCTGGCATCCCTCTGACAAGTGGCTGGGGCAGACAGCCCTCTACATAACCCTTGAGAGCCTGCATCCTGATCGTGATGAACTCATGGCGGAATTCCAGCCCTATTTCGACAATTTTGAGCCCATTGGCGAGGTCGAACTCCTTCGTGGTGGCATTAAAGCTGAAACGGTGCTGATTTATCGGGCCGAAAATATGGATACGGAGTACGAGTATCCATATCCCTAGCCGGTGAACTCCACAGCTGAAAAAGAAGGTATGAGGATTCTGATTAGCTTAGGAGGCTGATATTGTTGTGACCTCTACAAGCAACTAGAGTTACCAAGCTAAGAACCAGCTACGTTGCTCCCAAATCATGGCCACGCCGCTGACAGCCACAAATGCATAAACCATCTGCCGAAACTGATCGTTACTAATGCGTTCCAACACCCACTTGCCGATGAGATTGGCGGGCACTGCGCCTAAGCCGATCAGCAGACCATAACCAATATGTTCGGGTTGTAATACACCCAGTACGGCGTAACTGAGTAGCTTAAAAATGTGCAGAAAAGCCTTGTTCGAAGCCTTCGTGGCGATCATGGCTTCCTTTTCCAATCCATAAGAAAAGTACATTGGATTCATGATCGGACCAGTGCTGCCAATCAGAGCGGAGCCAACTGAGTTGAGAAAAGCAACCGGGAGAAAGTACCACGCTTGGACAGGGAAAGTGCGATCGCTCCACTTCAGCATCCGGCTAAGCCAATAGTTGGCTACCATGCCGAGCAGTGCTACTCCAATCAAAATTTGTAGCCAATCAACCTGTGCCCAGGCAAAAATCCATGCCCCCAGCATGGAACCGGCTAAACACCCTGGCAAATACCAGGCCGTCACTCGCCAATCAATTTCTCGCCAAAAGAAGAGACTCCGTTGAGTGTTGCCAATCAGTAGGCCGGTCGTAATGACCGGGGCTATAGCTTGGGTGCCCAACAACACCGAGAGCAAAGGGATCAAAATAAAGGGGCTGCCACCCCCCGCCAACATGCTGAAAAACCAAGCGACAAAACTTGTCCCGGAAATTAGCAAGGCAATGACTGTTGTCGATAAATCGAGGGAAAGCGGCGACATGTTGAGCAACCAGATCCGGATTTCAGACTATTCAAATAGCTTAACTATTCTTTAAGTTAGTTTAGGGTACCCAGAAGTGGATTGCCGCTGCGATTTGGGTTGAGTGTGGGATGGGGGGGTAGGGAATAGTCCTCGCTTGTGGCGTATGCCATTGGCTAAGCCGGATTGAAAAATGCCTTCCCTTTCACAATGCCTTTGAGGTTGTTACAAAGCGAAGTTTTTGTTTTGCAAACTGTCGTCAGCGATCTTCCCAAAAGCAGCTAGCTTAAGCATTGAGTCCTGTGATTCCACATTGGGAAGCAGCTCAATTTTTACTATCCCCTTCTTCTCCATGACCTCAAACGCGATTCTTGATGCCGCTCCCGAGTTGTCTGCCTCTGACTACATTGCTGTCGGGGTGGCGACCTGCTTTCGTCGTGTCGATGACGAGCTCGAAAGTATCAAAGTGTTGGAACCGATTCCCTCGGCCTATCTCGAATCACTGTTCCAAGGCATTCCTACTGCCTATGACATGGTGATGGCAGTGACCTTGGCAGACTTGCAGCAGGATGATTTCAGGGAAAAAGCTAACTTGGCGGATGTTTGTCTCTGCGAAAACTATCGCGATCGCATTGTTGCTGCCGCGCGCACTTACCAAGGTCGTCCCGAGGCTCAATCACTAGTGGCGATTGGCACCCAGCGCACTGACCTCAACTACTCAACAGAAAAGAAGCGCGTTCTGAACTTTAAGAACATTGTCAAAGCTGAAGACAATGTCCGACAGCATGCCTATACCCACAAAAAGCTATAGCCTGTTAGGGGATTAGTTCATTGCCAGGTCGTTGAGCTTTGCCTGGAAAAATCTTTATTGATCCCGAGCAATTGGCTTTGACAACTGGATGTTTGGGACACGAGCGCATAGGGCGTAGTGTCTGCTTGTCTGATATCAAGTGAATGGCCCTGTCCACTCTTGCTCCTGATTCGGGCGATTGAACTGGGTCTGTTTGCTTTCGTGACCTGCCTTCGCTACGTTGGCAGGCAAATTGAGATTATGCCGAGGGACGGTATGTTTGTGGAGCATTAGCGGCGTCTCTCGGTAGCTGGCGACATGCTTACTTTCAGTCATGCCGATAGTCGCTAATCCTATTCCCTAGCCCCTCATTTATCCTGTCGATACCAGCTTCATCGCACCAGGCTATATCAGTGCCCAGTTGGTGCCTACCATAAACAAATTAGCCGCTATAATGAGCTCCATATGCTTACTCATGAATGTTTATTCGTTATATTGACGCAGTCCTAAATAACTTATTTGGGAAGTCACTCGTTATATAAGCTTCGCTAAAGCAAGTCCTACAAGTTTCATCTGTCTTTATCTATTGCAGTGTGGTTGGTGTCTCTAACCAGGCTGCAAGGCTAGGTGGTTGACTTGAATTTTGATGAGTTGTTGATGGCCTTCTTGGGAAAATCAGCCCATTGAACGTTCTCAGCATGTACTCTGTATGGTTGCTTTAAGCGATCGCTCAAAATATGACTTCATGATTAATCTGACTCAATATCCTGTGCAACTTTCCCTGTAATTTAAATCCCAAAATTTATGCCCTTATCCGTTGCGACTCAACGCCTTTCCGTCTTTGTCGATGGAAATAATATGTTTTATGCCCAGCAAAAGAATGGCTGGTTTTTTGACCCAAGAAGGGTTTTGGAGCATTTCACTTCAGAAGATGGTGGTCTGAGCCTAGTTAATGCTTTTTGGTATACCGGCCTGAAGGATCCCCAGGATCAACGCGGCTTTCGCGATGCCTTGATTAGTCTGGGCTATACAGTGCGCACCAAAATCCTTAAAGAATACTATGACGATAATTCGGGTCGTTATTCTCAGAAGGCAAATCTCGATATAGAAATTGTGGTTGATATGTTCAACACTGTTGAGCAGTACGATCGCGTCGTTCTATTCAGCGGTGACGGCGATTTTGAAAGAGCGATTGAACTCCTACGGTCCAAAAATACACACATTACGGTCGTTTCTACCGAAGGGATGATTGCTCGTGAGTTGAGGAACGCCACTGATCGTTACATTGACTTGAATAGCATTCGCAAAGCGATCGAAAAGCGCGATAGCTATCATTAGGCTCACGTGGATTCTTGGCTTGGTGATAATTTACTGTGCTTGTCAGAGGTTACTGGCCGCACGACAGTGGATAGCTTGTTGAGCCATCTCGAATTGTCGTGTTTCTAAGTACTGTTGTCCGGGCAAAAGTACTTAGCGCTTCAGTCGAATCATAAGTTCTAGAGCCAGCGAGCTTGAGTACTCATGCGACTCGCAACCGGAGGCAAATGCTATCCTCGAAGGCATGTATTGACTGAATTTTGACTGTTTAGAAGAGACGAATCGATGAGCATATGGCGACGTTGGCTGTCCCCAGTGGCCCTATTTATGTGTGCCGCGTTGGTGGCTGTGGCCTGCGCAGGCGGTAGTGATAATGGTGCTATCCGTGTAGGTTCTAAGGATTTTACTGAACAGCTAATTTTGGGCGAAATCTATGCGCTGGTGCTCGAAGACGCTGGTTATCAAGTCGAACGAAAATTGAATTTGGGGGGCACCCCTGTTGCTCAGGCCGCTCTCGAAAGCGGTGAGATTGATCTGTACCCTGAATATACTGGCACGGGCCTGTTGACTGTTCTCAAAGGTGAAGTGAATAGTGACCCGGCAGTGGTATACGAAACTGTTTCTACACAATATGAAGAACAGTTTGATCTGATTTGGCTAGAGCCGTCGCCAATGAACAATACCCAGGCTCTGGCAATGACCCAAGAAAGATCTCGTGAATTAGGCATCACGACCATTTCAGATTTTGCCGCTCAAGCCAGCGACCTCATCTTAATTGGTCCCCCTGAATTCGAAATTCGAGAAGATGGTTTGCCTGGCCTTCAAGCGGCTTACGGCGATTTTCAGCTCGACAGCTACAAAGCCGTGGATGCCGGATTGCGTTATAAGGGGTTGGTTGACGGCGAAGCGGATGTGGCCGTGGCGTTTGGCACCGATGGTGAAATTAGTGCCTTTGACTTGGTTGTTTTAGAAGATGACCAGCAACTTTTCCCGCCTTATCAGGTTGCACCAGTGGTGCGTCAAGAGCTTTTAGAAGCTAACCCCGAAGTGCAAGATATTCTGAATGGCCTTGCCCCTTTACTGACTGATGACGTAATGCAGGCACTAAATTATCAAGTGACTGGTGAAGCTCAAGAGCCTGAAGCAGTGGCGCAACAGTTTTTGATCGAGTCCGGCATGCTAGAAACGACTGATGCTGGTTCGTAATCTAGCGATCGCAGGGCCTGACGGTAGCTGAAATGAGTGTTTCTTTTACAAGTCATGCTCACTATAGTGATCGCGCAGACACGAATTTTTGTCGCCATTCTCTAGGTTTGTGATGGGCAACATTTTGTTTGAACAGGTCACGCTGCAATTTGCAGGCATGGCTCGCCCAGCGGTGAATCAGGTGACTTGTGAAATTCAATCAGGGGAGTTGGTGGTCATTTTGGGGCCTTCCGGCTGCGGAAAAACGACTCTGCTGAAAATGGTTAACCGCCTCTACGATCCCACTGCCGGTCGGATCACGATAGCAGGACAAAATATTAAAGATTTACGCCCGACCACACTGCGTCAAAAGATTGGTTATGTAATTCAGCAATCAGGCTTGTTTCCACATATGACCGTGGCGAATAACGTCGCGGTTGTGCCCAAGTTGCTTAAGTGGCCGCCGGCCAAAATTCAAGCTCGGGTTGATGAGCTATTGCAGTTAGTGAAGCTGCCGCCGGATGATTATCGCGATCGCTACCCGGCCCAACTCTCTGGGGGACAACAACAGCGCGTGGGTATTGCGCGAGCCCTGGCAGGTAACCCGGACTATATGCTGATGGATGAACCCTTTGGGGCCATTGATGCGATTACTCGAAGTGCGCTGCAAGCGGAGATTTTGCGTCTGCATCAACAGCTGGGAAAAACGATCCTATTTGTGTCCCATGATGTGGATGAGGCTTTGCGGTTAGGCGATCGCATTATTGTGATGAATGCAGGACGCATCGTCCAATTTGATACGCCATTCAAGCTGTTAACGCAGCCTGCCGATCCATTTGTCCATCAACTATTGGGGGCAGATGATATGGTGCGTCAGTTGGGGCAGGTATCAGTCGATGCTGCGCTAATGCCGCTCCCAGAGCCATTCCATCCTGAGCAGCATCCCGCTATCGAAGCCAACGCAAACTTGCGAGATGCGTTATCCATTATTTTGAAAACGGGTGCTCCTGAACTGGCAGTTGTTCGTCAGGGCCAACCCGTTGGTCGCTTGACGCTAGATCATATCCGCACCTGCGCCAGAGAGCCGAACTGCTGATGGTCTACTTGCTGAGCCATCCTGGTGAAATCGCAACTCTAGTCTGGCAGCATTTGCAAATGGCCCTCAGTGCCCTCGCGATCGCCATCCTCATTGCGGTCCCCATTGCGCTGTTAATCAATCGCGTACGCTGGTTATCGGTACCAGTCATGGGGCTCTTAGGGGTTTTTTACACCATTCCTAGCCTGGCCCTGATTATTTTCTTGGTGCCGGTATTTGGGCTAAATGCGACTTCAGTTATCGTTGCGATGGTGATTTACACCCAGGTCATTTTGGTGCGCAATCTCACGGTAGGACTGGAGGGGATTGATCGCTCAGTGCTGGAAGCAGCACGCGGCATGGGCATGAGTATTTGGCAGCGTTGGTGGTGGGTACAGGTGCCGTTGGTGCTACCGGTGTTTGTGGCGGGCGTGAGAATTGCGGCTGTAGTGGCGATTGCGATCTCCACTATCGGGGCAAAATTCAATGCGGGCGGCCTCGGCACACTCTTGTTCGATGGTATTCAGACTAACCGAATTGACAAAATCTGGGCTGGCTCTATTGCGGTGGCAATTTTGGCCTTTGCTTTGAATGGCCTACTGCTTTGGCTGGAAAAACGCAGCCAACCTGCTTCCAAACGTTAAGGCGAAATCTTTGAGGTAAGGATAGAGCGCCTGTGCCGTGGCAGCAAGATGTTGAGGTTTTGATTGTTGATGACTCTGTGAATTGCTATGCGACTGAGCTTTGCCCGGCAAAGTTTGCTGTATCGGTTGTGCTGCCGCCAGTTTGATTTCCTGGCTAACTAAAAAGCGACTGCTCTTTGAACAGTCGCTTTGAAGCGTATTGCAACTATAAAGCTTAGTTCAGCACTAAACGGCAGAACCAACTCCCGCGTAAGCTCCATAGAAGAAAAGACCTACAACAACCAACACGCCTGTGCCAGCGACGGTGGCCACAATCCACAAAGGAATTCGTCCATTCTTAATCATTTCAATACCTCCTACTCACAAACTATCAACACAACAACAGCGGCTTGAAGCCGAATGAAATCACTCAACATTCCAGACTTAGTTGAAGAAATAGCTGGAAAACAGCAGTCCAGTCACAAATACTAACAACAGGCCCAGATACAAAGATGTCCGGTTCAGCTCGACTGGCTGCTTATTCGGGTTTTGATTCCGATCCACTGATGTACTCCTATCGCTGGATAAACTGCATTGCGGCGATCGCGCCCAAGAAGAAAACGCTGGGAACGCCAAGGGTGTGTACGGCTAGCCACCGCACTGTAAAAATGGGATAAACCGTAGGTTCATTAGGAGTGTTCGTCATGTCCTTCTCTCTAATTCGTTCGACTGCACTAAATGGGTAGAAGTTTTAAGGAAGGTTATTGACCTAAAAACTCTTTGATTTGCTGCTCTGCTTCATAGCGATCAGACACAATAGGCAACTCCATCTGATTGCTTTGGTAGTACTCGTTGGGCCGAGGAGTGCCAAAGGCATCGTACGCCAAACCAGTGCTTACAAAGAGCCAGCCAGCAATGAACAAAGCGGGGATTGTGACACTGTGAATGACCCAATAACGAATGCTTGTCACAATATCGCCAAAAGGCCGTTCGCCGGTATCGCCTGCCATATCAACCTCACATGTAACTTGTGTATCAATCCTATTACTTAATGATACGGAACTCAGGAATCCATCACAAGTCAGATGCTGAATTACGAATCAACCGGTAATTTTTATGCTGCTTGGGTGTCAGCATACCGCAGCAGGTAGCCGTTCTGGCCCAAAATGAACCCCTGGTCTGGAGTGTTGAAAATAATCCGATAGAGGTTTGAGGGCACCTGATCAACTTCGGCATCCTTGAACCAAGTCAACCCATCGTCAGGACTGAAGTAGAGCGTGCCACTGCCTCCCGAGACCCAAAGTTCTTCGGAAGTGCGAAAAGCTGCGTCCAAAAAGCCCCAGCTAGTAGCCAGTTCGGGCGTGATGGGTTCCTGCCAGTCGTCTTCTTCACCGGTGAGCGAAAACTGAATTTGACCGCCCCGCTCTAGTAACCACAGGCCATTGTCCTGATCAAACCCGATGTTCTGCAATCGGCGAGAGCTTTCACGGTTGAAAGGACGCCATTCTAAGTCGCCAGGTGTCCATAGAGAGTAAAAGTTGCCGCGTGATGAGACCGCTGCATAGCTACCATCCACACTTCGGCTCATATTGCGTACGACGCCTACAGCTCCCAACACTAAACCTTTCCAGTTCTTTCCACCGTCTCGGGTTCGGTAAATTGCGCCGACATCGGTGGCTAGTTCAGCCTCTTGATCGGCTAGGGCAGTAATGAGGAACGGTTTGCCCGGTAACTTGTCGCTGAGGGGGACTCGCTCCCAAGTATCGCCGCCGTTAGTAGTGTGAAGCAAAATTTGGGGCTGACCGGCGACCCAACCTTCATTACCCGCGAAACTGACTGAAGTGAAGGTGTAGCCTTTGTCTCCCAAATCTAGCGATCGCTGTTGCCAAGTTTCACCACCATCGAGTGTTTCCATCAAGGTATTGCGACTGCCTACCAGCCAACCGTGATTGGCATCTTCAGTGAAGGCAATATCGGAAAAAGTCGCCTCAGTATCTAGATGCACGACCTCCCAGGGATTGTTTTCTAGATCAGGTAAAAACGCATTGCTGCACCCGAAACATAGAAAAGTGATCGCCACGATCGCCCCGAGTTTCCGTAAATGAACTAATAAACCACCCATGCCAGCTCAACATCCTCAGCCGTAACAACATCAACATTCGTATCTTTAGTCATGCGTGCCCTGGGTCAACGCAAACCATAAAGACTAATAAAGAAGAAAAATCCCACCGCCAGCGCTCCGAAAATCAGAATGTTTTTCTGACCAGGCGTCAAGACATTGACGCCTAACCCGTAACTCAGGTTCTC
>CAZFWL010000074.1:0-9157 GCA_964522775.1 uncultured Halomicronema sp. | reverse complement strand
CCTCGAGCTCGAAGTCAAAGGCCAGATTCAACAGGTGAGATCGCGGCTAGTTATCGGAGCAGATGGACCCCAGTCTTACATTCGGAAAACTTCAGGCATCAAAACCTGGGGTTGGAAGTACTGGCAGTCTTGCCTCACATTTATGATCACCCATACAGCCCCCCGCAATGACATCGCCTTCGAGCGGTTTTGGCCCGATGGCCCGATGGGGGTTTTACCATTAGCAGGAAACCGTTACCACATCGTCTGGACAGCCCCTCATGCTGAGGCTAAGGCACTGCAGCAGCTTGACGAAGATGAATTCCTCACCAAATTGGAATATTACACTGGCGGATTTTTGGGCAAGCTCACCTTGACGAGCGATCGCCGAGTCTTCCCGGTACAGCTATTTCAAAGTCGACAATATATTCGCCCACGGGTTGCACTTATCGGCGATGCTGCTCATCGCTGCCATCCGGTCGCTGGACAAGGCCTCAATCTGGGCATTAGGGATGCCGCAGCCTTGGCACAAGTACTGACTAAAGCTCACGCTCAGGGGAAAGACATTGGCACACTAGCAGTATTAAAACGTTACGAGCGCTGGCGTAAAATCGAAACCTTAGCCATCCTCGGTTTCACAGACTTCCTAGATCGCATGTTTTCTAACAGCTGGCGGCCCCTCGTCCAAGTTAGACGCTTGGGTCTTTGGTCACTGCACAATGTGCCGCTACTTAAGATCCTGGCATTGAGGTTTATGACCGGTTTCTGGGGACGTCGCCCTACGTTAGCTAAATCAACTACCTCAAAAGCGAGGGGTACTGGCAGTGCTGTTCTGCCCCACACGCCCCGAGAATCCTTGAGAAGTTGAAATACGACCTAACGGATTACTCTTCCTCGGTAACCCGAGACATCATACAGCTCAAAAACATATTCTCACTGGATTCTATTGGCAGCGAGCTTACTCGAACTTCTTTGAGATGACAGAGACCAACCTCGCTTCAAAGTAGAGGCAACGAGATGGCAGTTACTCTCTCGACTGTTCCTAGATCAACTTAGTTGAGCACAGCAAAAGAAAGTCCAGCCCACCGGGGAAGACGCTCCAGCAGTTGAGCCCCCATCAATGAAGCGGGAGTCCAAAAACCTCCAGGTTGCGAACTCTCTTTCAAATCTTTGGCTAAGCAAAGACTTGCTTGCACGATCAGCTTTGCAGTAGAGCCATAGCCCGGATCGAGATCGCCCTTCACCTGAGTCTGCAGTACCTGACCATCTGCAGTTTTGCCGATAAACCGCAAATCATAGAATCCTCGATTTTGGGCTTCAGCACTCGGACCGGAACCCGGCTTTGGCAAAACGGTCGATTTCAGGAACTGACGTAGCGGCGGAACTGCTGCCGCCAGAACCAATCCATCTAGGCCGATTTTTAGTCCTTGGGCGGTCAGCCAGCCCATAGGGCCGCTCTGAGTCAAAACTCCTTCTTCATAGCGAAATGTCGTGCTGTAGGCATAGTTTTGCAAATAATTGGAACGTAGCACGACCCGCACATTAATCTCGGCCATGACGAAAGGAGTGACCCACTTTTGAAAGTCCTGGTCGAACTCTACTGGAATTAATGGCTGCGGATGAGATACGTTCTGTTGACTATCGGGGCACAAAAAGTAAGGATTTTGTAGCGCCCGACGCAAGTCAGAGTCGTCCATGGCCTCTTTGACCAAGTTCAAGCCACTAGCAACAGTCCCTCCAGAAACGCCCCCTTGAGCCGCCATCACGCGCATGTTGACGACTTCACAAGAGCTTTGATACTGCTGCTGAGCCTGGCTCTGCAAATGATAGACGCCAATATCAGAAGGAATAGAGTCAAAGCCACAACAAGGCACAATGTAGGCTCCAGTTTCTACTGCTGTTGTCTGATATTGATCCAACATGCGCCGAATCCACTGCGCTTCTCCCGTCAAATCGCAATAGTGCGTCCCAGTCTCAGCACAAGCTTTGACTAAACAATCGCCGTACAGAGCGTATGGCCCAACAGTAGAAAGCACGACACGAGTCTGTGAACACATCGCTCGCAGCGCAGCGTCATTATGGGCATCAGCCACAATCTGAGGAGTCTCTTCTGGTTCGCTGCTGAGGCGAGCAGCCAGCGCTTTGAGTTTACTAGCCGAACGCCCCGCGATCGCCCACTGAAATGACTCGAATTGCCTCTGCTGCACCAGTGCTTGGCAAACTAACTGTCCGACAAAACCAGTCGCTCCAAACACCACAACGTCAAACATGGGCTACTATGCCGATTCTTCTAAGGAGTTACTGAATACATCAAAAACTTGTTGACAGCACTTTTTCAAGCGATCACCAGCTGCCGTTTCCGGTACTGTTTCCCCAATAAATTTCCAGCGGTGGATAGTGGAAAAAGTCCATTGCTTGCCCCGGTGATCATAGCCACCGATTTCCATGCCGATAACACGCTTATCTTGGCTATCAGGATCATCATAGAAGCGAATCTGCAATAACAGACTCCGACAATGAAAGAGACGGCTAACACCTGGAAAATGCAGACCAATATCAATAGAGTCAGGATCCACAAGCGAACGCGTATCCTGATCATTAGTCCAGGGCTTCAAATCAACCCTTAAATCAGGAAACTCTAATTTAAATAAGTGAACAACAGTCGCAATTTTGCTTGCGAACTCGATACTGGTTGCTTGCTCGGCTGCGTTCACGCTTTACCTTCCCTGAAAACGCAACTTTCAACCTAAGATAACGCTTCAGTTTCTACAGTCAACCTTGTAACGAACTTAAACAAGATTATTAGGCCCAGCCAAGCAACTGCCAACAGTGCGTCTAATAAGAAATGCCAAGACTTTCCTGAACACAAATTTTTGACAGCGATTAAGTAAAATGCTCCAGAAGCTATTCAAGAATCATCTCAAGAACCGGGTAAACCAAAAGCATCATCACAGCTACCGCTAATCACTTGGTCAGCCAACTGCAGCTACAGTTCAGTACCGACAGTAGCGTAATTGGCCTGGCAAGTATTGAGAATGGCCATCTCTGCTCCAGCAGGCGAGTCTAGCTGATAAAAGCCATCCAATGCGAGTACAAAATCGGCGCTATCCGTGGACGCAACTTGGACATCATTAGTCACCAATGCGATCGCATAGCCATACACCTCTTGGGTGTAGCTATTGGTAATCTCAAGGGCCAATTCATTACCGTCACGATATCCCTGAAAACAGTCAAAGGAAGATTGAGGCATGAATAGCGCTCCCACCAAGTGCGAGTCTTGCGCCTCAAACACCATATAGGCCGCTCCTAAAGTATTGAGCTCTGGCACAGAGCCGTATAAGTAATAGCCGTCTGCAATCACATTAGTCTGAGGCGAAGTTGCATCCGACAAATCGGCATTGGGAAACTGATTAGCAGCCACACCAGTACACAGCATTAAACTGCCAGCTAATCCCCCTAACAATAATCGCCAGGAACTAGAGCGTAGTGAGTTTGGACAGTTAGCAACAGAAGCAGCAGAATTGAGCACTGTCTTTAGGAACGCACCGACACTCATCACTCATCCACTCCTTTGTTATCAATTACTTATCATATTTATTAAAGGGATATATCCCCTATCACCACATTAGAGGACTGACTGTCCGCCTCAAGGCAATATCGTCTAGAGCGTAATATCTCTTTGTATCAACCTTTGAAAGCGTCTCCCTGAGGGTGATCGAGGTCACATCGAGAGCAATGCTTCAAAGACGTTGATAAGAAAATATCGCGTTTTCAACGCTCGCATTTGATGATGAGTGACAGACTTTCAAGTGGTCACCAAACCGATTTTCAAACCGCATCCAGTCTTGACATTTGAGCTAAGGTTCAGGCACAAATCATCTGCATGATCATAGACAGTCAATCTTCAAGAGTCATGGCCAATCTTGATCCGCTTTCTTGAGTTGTCCAGCAAAATCCGTTGTCCAGCACAGAAAGCTAATATTCGAGAAGCTCGAGTGTCCTCGCAACAGGTCATTACGAACCACAATGCAAAAAAGGGCATCCATACGGACACCCTCAATCAATCTCGTTAGTCAAATTCAGATTATGGATGTGGAGGCTAACTACTCTAATGAAGAGAGCGGCTGCACAGGAGGCAGGATTGGCAGTGAGGCGACCGCCGCCGCAGTGGAATCATCGCCACCATTTCCGTCTGGAGACGCATTGGAGCCAACAGGTAGGGCAATTTCTTGTCCTCGCTCCTCCAGCACCACTACAGGTGATGAACCCGCAGGATTTTCAATTCGCTTCACTAGCACAGTGCCGTTGGCAATGCGATCGCCAACTTTTACATAGCGACTGGTTGGCTCATTGGGAGCCTTGACAATGGCATAAGATTCGCCATTGACGCTAGCAACGCCAGTGACCTGAACTTGAGATGCCACGATGGTCGGTTCTGGCAACTCCGGCAACTCAGTCGGCGGTGGCGTTGGGCTAGTTGAGTCGGTTCCACCAGAAGTCGCGCCGTTTCCTCCACCAGGGGAAGGAGTAGCAGCCGTTCCAGTGTTGGGTTGTCCGCCGCCTGCATTTTGAGGTGCAGGCGGTGGCGCTACCAGTGGGGGCGGAATGGGCACGAATGCGTAGGGGTCATTCCGCTCTTTATTAATCTCATTAAATCTTTCGTTGGGGTCAGTAGAAGGCAACAATTCAGCGCGAGCAATCTCAGCCGCTGTGGGCAGCCCGGGCAACATTGCTTCTTCAAATAGTTCGTCCTCGTCTCCCGACTCTCCTTCTGGCGTATCCCCTTCAGCGACCACGCCTAACTCGTCTTCTGAGTCACTAGGAACTTCAACGCCATCGCTTTCGATGACGAAGCCCTCCTCTTCGTCGACAGCATTGCGCGCAGTCAGAGCCGCCAAGCCACCTCCTAAAGGAATAGGTAACACCATCGCTAGCAGGCCGAGCAAGCTCATGATGAGACTGTTGCGGGCCCATTTACGATCTCGCCAAAACTTAATCCAAAAGACTAAGAGTGCAAATGGCACGAACAGTGCTAAGACTCCCCAAAGGGTACTAACTCGAAAGGCATCCACTACGCCAATAATGCCTCCTACTAAGGAGAGTAATACTCCTAAGAAGAAAAGCAGTAATAACAGCATGGCGCTCATGGCTCTGCCTCCTGGCCCATTGTTTAGTTAGCTAATGCTTCTAAACGATAGCTCACTTCTTATAAGATGGAACGCTTTAAACAGTTTCGTCTTCAGGAGCAACAATCATTACTCTTTTCAGGTGTTTTAAACCTTGCTTGACTCGACGCGAAACGGTCACTGAGCTGATACCCAACCGTTCAGCGGTTTCTTTTTGCGTCAGATCCTGTAAAAAGACGAATTCTAGGATGTGTCGAGTGCGTTCTTCTAATTGTTGAAGAGCCTGGTGTAGACGAATTCGATCCTCTTCTGCGAGCTGAAAGCTGCGATATTTAGGATCAGGCAGCATATCTGACAAAGAAGCTGAAGCAGCATCCTCATCCAGCACCGGCGCATCCAAGCTCAGCAAAGAACGATTACGAATAGAAAGCTTTACCTCACTCCACTCAGCCAAAGAAATTTCTAGGAAATCAGCGATTTCAGAGTCAGTGGGCTGGCGATTTAGAGCTTCTCGCAATTCAGTAATGGCTTGGCGAGATTGACCAGCTAGGCTCTGCCATTTTCGAGGAATCCGTACTGTGCTGCTGCGATCGCGCAAATAGTGCTGAATTTCGCCACGGATATAAGGAATCGCGAAGGAACTAAAAGCAAAACCTTTAGTCAATTCAAACCGCTCAATCGCCCGAATAAGACCTAAGCTACCGACCTGCATTAGATCGTCAAAGGATTCACCAGATTGACGGATCCACCGGTGTGCTTCTCGCCTGACTAAGCCCAAGTTCAGTTGAACAAGCTGATTACGAATTTCGGGCTGACGTTTTTTTTGGTAAAGCTGGAGCAGTTCAGCCGTCTTACCTTTTAAATCTGAATGAAGGGTAGAAGTGTTCATGCTAGTTCAGTGACGATTCAAGTAAGCGATAAACGGTGCGGTCAGGAACAAGTGTCAGCAATTCTAGATGGCTATTTTCTCTAGCTCAAGATCGAAAGCTAGTTGGCAATCAACGTCTTATAAAATTTCCAGAATATTCGCAAGCACCCATAAATAAACGTAATTAGCAGCTTCATGGTCAACAACGTTGAATTCACTGATTCCGGAACTACTTTAGAAAACTTCATACAAGCATCTCAAAAGTATTATTAGTTATCAGCAGCTAACTTCGGCAGGCCCAACCTTGCCTCAAATAGGCTCATAACATGGGTCCAAGCATCTTGAGCCGCCGCGGCATCATGGCTAGCGCGGCAATCACAGAAGAATCCATGAGTCGCATCGGGATAGCGGTAAACACGGTGATCGATTCGATGTTTCCTTAAGGTAGCCTCAAGTTCATCGACCTCAGCATTGGTAATCAGAGGATCTTGCATCCCAAAAAATGCATATACCGTACCTTGAATATCTGGTGTGCGCGTGAGCGTTGGAGCTCCGCCGCCTGGTGTGAACTGACCAATCCCTGCGCCATAAAAACTAGCGGTGGCTTGCACAGCCGGCAAAGTGGCCGCGAGATATGCCACGTGGCCGCCAAAACAAAAGCCGATACAGCCAACTGTGGTGTGAAGGCTGTCAAAATGCTGTTGAACGTAGTCGATCGCCGCTTGAATATCGCTCAGCAGCTCAGCAGCGTGAGTTCCGTTTTTATATTGGCGGCCCAACGCGAGTGCAGCTTCGTCGTAACCGACTTCAAAACCAGGGACTTGGCGATGATAAATGTGTGGAGCGATCGCAATATATCCTTGCTTAGCAATCCGCTCCGTCACCTCACGAATATGAGCATTCACACCAAATACTTCTTGAATCACGACAATAGTCGAGCAACCTGCGGATGCAGTCGGATAAGCAACATATGCTGGCACCGCCAATCCTTGGCTTTGAATATCGACAGTCGTCGTTTGTATAGGAAAAGCTGCTGCCGCCATTAATTCACTACACGTTAAATGGATGACCGATTTACATTAAAAAGGGCCAGCGACTAAGCTGTCGAGAGGCCGAACACAATCCACACGAACAAAATATCTTATCCGAAAGTCCTTAAAACACTATTGATCATAGGTCTAGTCCACATGCAGCAAGCTATCGGTGTCGTCGAAACCTGTGGTATGCCCGGCGCGCTAGTAATCGCCGACATCATGGGTAAGGGCGCAAATATTCAAGTCGTCGGGCTCGAAAACACTGACGCAGGGCGTATTAGCGTGATTATCCGAGGCTCTACTGGAGCAGTGCAGGCCGCTATCGCAGCTGCCCAAGCGGCTCAAAGAGAACATCCAGGCGTACTTCTGATTGGGCATCACATTGTGCCTTGCCCGGATGATGCAGTCGAGCCCCTAGGTCAACTACGCTCAAATCGCAGTTTTGCTCAAGAAAATAGTGTTGAGTGGTTAGATGACTAAACTGCCGGATCGGAAAGTGTCACATTTTGTTGAATTTACATTAATTATCGGACAGGCTGATTCAGCCTTATGTGAGAAGGGTTGATAGCAGCAGGATGACGTTGCTGCGCTACCTCGGAAACAATGGCCCTGTTGAGGCGCGCACTGGGAGAGCAAGCTGTGCTTAAATTCCATATCCAGACTGACAGTGAGATTCCGGCATCCACACAACTCTATGACCAATTGTGGTTTGCGATCGCCTCGCGTCAGTTTCCGCCAGGGTATCGGCTGCCCAGTACGCGTCAATTGGCCATGCAAACAGGCCTACACCGCAACACGATTAGTAAAGTTTATCGGCAGCTAGAAGAGGCGGGCGTTGTTGAGGCGCAGCCCGGCTCTGGGATTTACGTCCGCGCTCACTCAACGGTCGAAAGTTCGCGGCCGCATTTAGGGCTGTGGGACAAATTTCCCAAAGCGCGCAAAGTTGTTGAAGATGTGCTGGACGAGTTGCTGCGTCAAGGCTGTTCTCTAAACCAAGCCCGCGAACTATTTTTTGCCGAAGTAGACTGGCGATTGCGGTGTAGCGCCCGCGTTTTAGTCACAGTGCAAAGCCAAGATTTGGGCGCCGGTGAGTTGATTGTGCGCGAATTAGAAGCAGCTTTACATATTCCAGTGCAACTGGTGGCATTGGAAGAGTTGGAAGATAGTTTGGCACAAGCACGCTCCGGGACGGTGGTGACCAGTCGCTATTTTTTGGCCGAGGCGGAGGCGATCGCCGGGCCAAAATCGGTGCGAGTCATTCCCATCGACATTTACGACTACAACCGCGAGTTAGGGCTGCTCAAAGAATTGCCCCAAGATACTTGTTTAGGCATGGTCAGCCTCAGTTCGGGCATTTTGCGGGCGGCTGAGGTGATCGCTTATAGCCTCAGGGGCGAAGATGTCTTGGTAATGACGGCACAGACCGAAGATGCCTACAAACTCAATGCGTTGGTGCGAAGCGCTCAAACCATTGTGGTGTTTGACCAAGCCAGTTTGCCCGTCGTCAAACAAGCCATCACCAGCGCCCGTGAAGACCTCATCAGAGCGCCGCAAATTGTGGTTTGTGACAATTACATCGGCGAAAAATCTATCAACCTGCTGAAGCGAGAGCTCGGTTTAGATAGCTAATTGCTTCAGCTAGGATCTGGCAATAACGTCAACTGGTGAGCCACTTTGAAGGATTTTCGGTGCTGCGGAGAGCGTCCCAACTGGGTGATCGCGCTCCGATGTCTAGCGCTACCGTAGCCCTTATTAGAGGCCAGGTCATAGCCAGGGTAACGACGGTCAAGACGGACAATCAAGGCATCACGCCAGACCTTGGCTAGAATGCTGGCTGCCGCGATCGCGACGTCGGCCTGATCACCCTTAACCACGGTCTGTTGCGGAATCTCCAAATGAGGGATGAGCTGGTTGCCATCGACTAAACATAGCTTGGGATTCACGGCGAGACGATTCACAGCGCGACGCATTGCGAGCAGGGAAGCTTGCAGAATATTCAATCGATCAATTTCGTGAACAGACGCCATACCAAGGGCATACGCACGAGCTTGGCACTGAATATGAGGCACCAAAGCTTCTCGCCGTGATGCTGTCAAGCGTTTACTATCAGTGACGCCAAGAGCAGCTAAATCTGTTCTCTGAGGAGAATC
>CAZFWL010000073.1:0-9166 GCA_964522775.1 uncultured Halomicronema sp. | reverse complement strand
CTCGCTTGTCTTGTCTTGACGACCCGACTCCCACGTCGACACCGCCTAAAGCACCATCCCACCCCATCAAGTCATCTGGAGTAGGTCGAGGAAAACTCGGGGCTAAATGTAACCGTTCAAAAATTCGTAGGGCTCGTCTTCCCAGCAGGGCTCAGGATACGTACGGGACAGATAGCGATAGACGTCCAGAGTCATCTCAGCTAAGTCATCCCCGTCAAACAGGTCCTCTAACGCATCGCGATCGCGCGCGCGCAGAGGAGCCAAGGGACTTGCATGGCTCACGGCCAAACTTTGGGAGGTGCGGCTCACTTGTTGACTCTCAGGCAAAACTCCACGGGCCAAACTGAGCGTTTGCGCGCCTCTGACAGTCGTTGTGTGATCAGCACCCACCGCCCTAGCGGATGGCGTCGGCAGCAAAGTCTGTTGATCAATCAGGCCAAAGCCTGCTTCATCAAATGGCCAATCCTGGTCGTTGACGGAGAAATTGCCGATCCCTTCATCCATAAGTGCGATTGGTAACCGTTAGTCAACCCCAAACTTCTATCGTCTAGCAACTTAGCCAGCGACTGATCCTTGCCAAACTCGTTGTTTTACTGACCTCAAGCGGCCGTGTCTCATGCTTTTTTGGCACGCCTGACACTCGCCCAAACCAATGCTGGCAATGCAATCACAACCCAATCAATGACGGCAGCCAGTCATCGAGGATTCACTAACGCCTTGCAGAGAGGCTTTATCGGCCAAACACTTAGTCAATATTGAAATCATTGCCTTCAATATTGCTCTAGATAGATGCACCCTTTTCCGTAATTTTACTGTAGCGTGAATTTATCACCAACACATCGGTAATGCTCTAGCGACAAAAAATCAGCAAACTTGCTTAGAAAGTCGGAGCGGTGATCGCGGACAGTTGAGCAGGGTCCTGAAGGTGAAGCTGCAGCCGAAAAACGTCAGCAAACTGCTGCTCTAAAACCGGCTGCACCTGTTGGCGCGTAATCCCAGGGATAAATTGAGCCAAACTGCCCACCGGCTTATCACTGATACCGCAGGGCACAATTTTTTGAAAACCCACCAAGTCAGGATTAATATTCAGCGCAAAGCCATGCATCGTAATCCAACGGCTGACCTTAATCCCGATCGCGGCTACTTTATAATCCGCGATCCACACCCCCGTCAGGCCAGTCACCCGTTCTCCCGTCAGGCCAAACACCGCCAGCGTCCGGATAATGACCTCTTCCAGCTGACGTAGGTACCAATGTAAATCGGGCTGATGCCGCCGCAAATTGAGAATTGGATACCCCACCAGCTGTCCAGGACAGTGATAGGTCACTTCTCCCCCCCGCTCAATTTTGATTACGGGTGGCAGGTCCGGCTGCGGCGTGAATTTGAGAAAGCGATCGTCTGCCCCTTGCCCCAAGGTATACACCGCCGGGTGCTCCAGCAGCAGCAGCGTATCCAGCCGTTCAGGATAGGTACGGCCTTGGGCAAGCAGCTGCCTTTGCCATTGCCAGGCCGTTTCATAGGGCACCTGACCACAACGATACAGCTGACACTCTGCCAGAGCAGACCCATCCCCTACGGGCGGTACTGAAGCACTAGCCATTTAACACGGAGAAACTAGGTTGGGTTGCAAATTTCGTGAAAAACAAATCAACAATTATCAACGGATGCAAAAGATCTTGAAGCTGACTGTCGTGCAGAATACAAGGTTGCTACGGTGAAAGTATCAAAAGAATATCGCAACGGAGGCGACTCTATGAAGCTCGTGATTCAAGGCAAGAACATCGAGATCACGGATGCCATCCGCAGTTACGTTGACCAAAAGATTACCAAAGCTGTCAATCATTTCAAGCATTTGACTAACGAGGTAGATGTCAACCTATCTGTGGCCAAGAATGGGAAAGCCCCTCCCCAACAGAGCGCAGAAGTGACGTTGTACATTAATGGTGCTGTCGTCCGAGCCGAAGAAAGTAGCGAAAATCTCTATGCCAGCATTGATCTAGTCGCCAACAAAATCACCCGGCAACTCCGGAAATACAAAGAGAAACGTAGCGGTCGACATACTACGTCTGTGAAGCCGAACGATGCCTTGTTGAGCAGCGATCTGCCCACTGCAGATGTTTCAGCTCTGCTGAATAAAGCACCGACATTACCCGATGCTGTGCTCCGCACCAAGTACTTTTCCATGCCTCCAAGGACCGTGGCAGAAGCGTTAGAGCAGCTTGTATTGGTCGATCATGATTTTTACATGTTCTCCAATGCGGAAACGGGTGAAATTAACGTCGTGTATGAGCGCAACCATGGTGGGTTCGGCCTGCTACAGCCCCGCCAACACCACAATGACCATCCCGTCAGTAGCCAGCCACAGGCGGCCCATGTTGGTTAGCGCATAGTCTCGGCAAGCATCATTAGGCCCATAATTATGAGCGCTCGCTTAGGAGACTAAGCGAGCGCTCACTGCGTTTTTACAAATCTTGGTTAGGCAACCGTAACTAGACCCCAAGCAATATACCGGCTGATTTACGCTTGGGCTGGCGCCAACAAGGAATCGAGCTGGCCTTGGCGATCTAGACTGTGCAAATCATCACAGCCGCCGATATGTTGGTCGTCAATAAACACTTGCGGCAAGGAGCGCTTGCCATTCGACCGATCAGCCATATCCGCTCGCGCCGCTTCGTCGCCATCAATGCAGTATTCGGTGTACTCAACTCCTTTGCGGTCTAAGAGGGCTTTTGCCCGAATACAAAAGGGACAGCTGCTCCAAGTGTAAATTTCGACATTAGCCGATGCCATAGACTTAACCTCTACCGCTGCTTCAAGTAATTCGTTACTCATCTTAACGCTTTACCTGAAGTCGCTATCTGCCGAAAGGGGCAATGTGGGAAAAGCACTGAGTAGTCACTCACATCCAAAGGAAGCGTTACTTCTGGTGGCTCTGGCAGCCTGCCCACCCTTAAAGCCTCATCGCTGAAAGATAGCTAAATTGAAATCGCGGCTCTCATCAGCTCCATGCCCCCCTCCCATCGACATCTAAGCCAAGAGCGATGAGTCGAAACAGCTTTAGTCCTCCGTCAGCTGTGCCGTTGTCAGGTCACCTAAATCAATGGGAGTTGCAGGTTCTAAGATCACAGCTTCATAGGGCACGACACCGTCTTGGGTGCTGCCGAGACAGTGCGCAGCGGCTTTCGACAGGTCGAGCGATCGCTGACCAATATAGGGACCGCGATCGTTAATACGCACCACCACGGAACGGCCGTTCATGCGGTTGGTCACTTTTAGTCGAGTATTAAACGGCAAAGTCTTATGGGCTGCCGTTAGCTCATTTTCATCAAAAATTTCGCCATTGGCCGTTTGGCGGCCGTGAAAATAGGGGCCATACCACGACGCAGTGCCATAGAGCATCGTCGAGGTCTCGGCCAGTCCGTTGAGCACCATATGAACTTCTGCCTGTTCCATCGGTGCTTCATTCAAAGCGCTTCGGAGATTATTCACCCATTGCACGGCGGTGACGGCTGCCGGAACCTCAGGGTGCGGCTGTAATGTTTCATCCACGATAAAGAGCACATCGTTATCGTGGGCAATGCCAATAAAATCTTGCCCCACCAGCGGCGTAAGCTGATCAGCCTGCAATGTTCCCGACTGCACAAGGGCGCGTAGCCTTGCCGCAATTTTTTCTGCGGCGACCTGTCCAGCGACTTCGCCTAGCAAGTAATTGTGCACCCAAACCGTATATTTAGGCGACGCCTTAATTGCCAGGGCGCTGGGTTGATAGGTCACCGTGGTATCCGGCAGACATTGATTTGTCGGCAGCGATGATAGCGCGATGGGGATCTCTGAAGGACTCGGTTCTACCCGCACCGCTGCCACTGCTGACCAGCTATGCCATTTGTCATCAAAAACGTCGTCCGCTACCGGCGTTATAGGCTCCAACGCAGACTCAACTACGCTCGCTGGAGCAGCAGTGACCGGCTGAAAGCTGGTAAGTGCAACACCGATAGCTGGTACCAAGGCTTCGAGTTGCGTCGATTGTTCAGTCCAATTTTCAGTGGTATCGAGCGCGCCTAGCCCCCAGCCAGCCTGCAAGACCACATTTGAATGCGGCGTCTGAGTAACCGGCGACGTCCAATCTCCATCAGCAACCGGCCATTGCAGCCACTCTGGCAACCCCGAAGAAAGCAAAGATTCGTATTGTTGATTCGGCGCAGAGCAAAGTCCTTGTGTAGACTTAGCACCGGCAGATGCCGGACAAATAATTGACGCTGCCCAGACGATTCCTAGAATTTCCATGACGATTTGGCAGATGCCAAGACCTGTAGATTGAGCGTAAAAGGCAACCTTACATCCGTGTAACTGGATACAAAATTGCTTAAGTCATACAGTATAAACAGTTGCTTTTCACTTGGGGATCAGTCTCAAGGTGGACTCAGTCTGTCCGACTAAGACCATGCAAGCGTTTTCGGGAATCTTTAAGGAATCTTTAAATTAAGTAAATATGCTGATATGCCATATCCAGATACCTGGTCAAGGCCAGAGCGAGCGTCAGTCAAAGCGTGCCTCTTGACTCACTTGGAACATCTGGTGGGCGATCGCGATCCCTACGTGGCCGTCGGCAGCCATTACCTCACCCAGCAATACATTCAAAGTCAATTTGCCGCCTTGGGAGTAGTTGCATGTCAGACCTTTGAGGTGCGATCCCGCGAGCATCACAACTGGATTTTGCGGCTGCCTGCGACCGAGGCAGCCCTCGACTCATCGGCACCGCTAATTCTAGGAGCCCACTACGACACCGTGCCGGGTGCGCCCGGTGCCGATGATAATGCCAGCGGCGTCGCCGTATTGCTCGAACTCGCCCGCTACCTGGCGACTCAACCGCGCCCGCGCCCTATCTGGTGTGTCGCCTTTGATATGGAGGAGTATGGCTTATTGGGCAGTCGCGCCTACGCTCAGAGTTTGCAATCGCAAAACCAAGCAGTCCACCTCATGGTGTCTTTAGAAATGCTGGGCTACTGCGATCGCACGCCCCACAGCCAAAGTTACCCTTCACCTCTACTGGCTCGGATATATCCCAACCGAGGCGATTATTTGGCTCTCGTGGGCAACCCATCGACTTTTGGAAAAATGAGGCGGCTCAAACAGCAGCTCAAACAGGCGGGAGCCGCTTGCGAGTATTTGCCCGTCCCCAATCGCGGTCTGGCGATTCCTGCTACCCGACGGAGCGATCACGCCTCGTTTTGGGATTGTGGGTATCCGGCATTGATGGTGACCGACACCGCCTTTTTGCGGAATCCCCACTATCATCGGGCCAGCGATCGCCTGGAAACCCTAGACCTGGAATTCATGACGGCTGGCTGCCTAGGATTAATGACAGGGTTGATGGCGATTGCTTAAGCTCAGCCGGTTATCGCGTTAACCCTCCATCATGACCGAGAGAACACTGTGAATCTCTTTCCTGAAGAAGATGCACGGTTACGACCAACCGCGTAATTTTCATACTTGAGATTGCCATTCCACTATTCTGAGCAAGGCCTGGTAACTGCCACTGGCTGATGCCCCCTGGATCAGCATCTCGGCTGCAAGATTGTCGATGGCACTTCTTCGAAGTTTTATCAATATTGCAAATCAGTAACTATGACTGACTTTCCGCTCCCTCGCAATGTGGTGTCGGCACGGGCTCGGCTCGGCGAAGGCCCCCTCTGGGATGCCCAGCGACAGGTATTGCATTGGGTGGATATCTACAATCGTCGGGTGCACACCTTTGATCCGATCACTGCAGTAGACACGTTTATTGAAGTCGATACCGTCGTGAGCGGCTTGTTTTTAGCCGGTGCCGATACGCTGATCCTGGCGCAAGAACGGGGACTGGGAAAGCTCGACCTGACGACCCAAGAAGTTACGCCAATTGTAGAGATCGAGGCTGACCAGCCTGACAACCGTCTGAATGATGTGCGGTGCGATCTCCAGGGTCGACTTTGGATTGGCACCATGAATAATCACGAGCAGCCCCACGCCAATCTGTATCGCTACGACGCGCAGCAGGGCTTGCAGCAACTGGAAACGGGTCTCTCGATCGCTAATGGCTTGGGCTGGAGCCCTAATCAGCAAATGTTTTATCTCACCGACACACCGCGCCAGACCATCTATGCCTATCAGTTTGATGCGGATACCGGTACGATTTGCGATCGCCGCCCCCTGATCACTCTCGACCAAGAACCCTTTTATCCTGACGGTCTGACCATTGACGCCGAGGGCTGCATCTGGTCAGCCATGTGGAATGGAGGCTGCGTCATTCGCTTTGATCCGGCAGGCAAGGAAATGCTGCGAATTTCACTCCCCGTACCGCTGGTCACATCATGCACCTTTGGCGGTGCCGACATGACAGATCTGTACATCACGACGGCTTCGGCCGGGATGTCTCAGGCTGACCTCAAGCGTTATTACCAGGCGGGAGATTTATTCTGCTTAGAAACTGACATTCGGGGGTTGCCGAGCGATCGCTATCAGCTCACGTCTACACCAACTATTCAATAGTGCCGTTGCGCCAGGGAGCCGGATCCACCGCCACATCATTGACATACAAGCCCCAGTGCAAGTGCGGCCCGGTCGAAGCGCCAGTATTGCCAATGGTGCCAATCACTTGCCCTGTCTGGACGAAGTCGCCTTCGTTCACGCTGATGCTGTTGAGGTGAATGAAAATACTTTTCACTCCTTGACCGTGATCCAAACCCACCGTGTTGCCGTGAAGCTCAAACCCATCGGCGACACGCCCCACTAACGTAATCCGGCCCGCTGCTGGGGCAATGACGGGAGTGCCCACAGGCGCAGCATAATCGACGCCACGATGATAGTAGTCGTTAGCAAAGACGCCGTTATAGTAGCGACGAACGCCATATTCCGAACTGACCCGCCCCTGGCTGGGCCGCCGAAAAGGGCCATTCCAAAACTTTTCGGGACTCTGAATTTGTTTGAACGCATCGACGCGATCAAACTCGTGATCGGTCCCTAAACCACTTTGCCCCGGTGGCAGATTAATGTACTGGGTGCGAAAGCTGCGATTGCTCAACCACACCATCGGATTCCGCAAGCCTCTCGGCCCCTCGACCTTAATGATGTATTCCCCCGAGGCGTGTAACGGGCTGGTGGGCAAAAAGGTTCGATATCGCCCTTCGCCAATAGCAAACGTGGGATAAGTCACGTCATTAATGCGTACAGTCGGCATACCCGCCGCACTCGTAGGCTCAGTCGTCACAATTGCCACGGTATCGCCCTGACTCGGTCCGGCTGGTCGAATCTGCACATCATAGGCAGCGTAGGCCGGACGATGGGCTAACGTCACAAACAGAGTCACCACGCCTGCTAAGGCCATAAAGATGACTGATTTCCAAGAAAACTGAGATTTCTTCAGAGCCGCATTCAGCCCAGGCAATCCATAGAACGAAAAGGTCTGTTTCATGGCGATCAAGGCTGAGTCATCAAGGAGTCTTGGCAATACAAAATTGGGGCTACTCGCGTTGCGAAGTCGGTGAACCGTTAAGTCGACAGACAACTGCTATGGGTACGACGCTAGCACAGGACTACGCCGACGTAGCTTTCATCGACACGAGGGCCGAGCGCCAGAGCACGTTGGGTTCGCCGTCGACATCGACACAGATACATTGCGGATCTTGCCAAGCCAAGGTGCCAATAACCGTGTCGCCTGTAACGAGTTTCATTTCAACAGTCTTTTTGTCGCGCATATAGCTTTGCAACAGGCGCGTACTTGGTAAGCCAGTTTCTAGATCTAAAGCCATGGCACTCAACAGAGGATGCTGCTCATAAACAACGGATACTGCGTTCAAGGGTACCCACCTTTAGAGGGGATGTACAAACTTCGTGAAGGTCAGTCATATCAAACCTTTGGTTCTACCCGACGAAAGCTAGCACTAATGGCTGGACGGCTTGAGATACCTGGCATAAATCACCCTTCAGCATTCCTTGCGAGTTGTTAAATTCACTTCCAAAGTGGGACTGTCAGGACTCACTCACATGGCGCTCTGAATGATCAATCTAGTTGGATAACGATTTACGATGAAGATGGCTAACAGACTTTGCCAGCGGCATCAGCGATCGCCTCGCTGAGGACCGTTTAACAAACATGCACCAATGGCAGTAGGTAAGGAACGACCAATGACGATCGCTTTTAGCAAGTATCACGGCTTGGGCAATGACTTTGTGTTGGTGGACAATCGCCATCAACCTGACCTAATGTTGACCGCCGAGCAAGCCATCAAGTGGTGCGATCGCAATTTTGGTATCGGCGGTGATGGAGTCATCTTCGTGTTGCCGGGGCAGCAGGGCACCGACTACACCATGCGGATTCTCAACTCCGACGGTTCCGAACCGGAAATGTGCGGTAACGGCATCCGCTGTCTTGCCAAGTTCATCGCCGATTTAGAAACTGCCGATGGCCATCCCGCGGCCCCGCCGAAGGCGTACACCATTCACACCTTGGCAGGCACCATCACCCCGACCTTACAACCTGACGGACAGGTGACTGTGGATATGGGGGAGCCGGTTCTGGCAGCAGGCGAGATTCCCACAACGCTAGCGGCGGCTGATGAGCGCGTCATCAGCAAGTCCATCACCGTGGAGCAGCAAGACTGGGTGGTGACCTGTGTCAGCATGGGCAATCCTCACTGCATCACTTTTGTGAACGATGCCGACGCAATTGAACTGGCAACCATTGGCCCAAAATTCGAGCATCATGAGGTGTTTCCCCAGCGCACCAACACAGAGTTCATTGAGGTGATGAGCCGTGACTATCTCAAAATGCGCGTATGGGAACGGGGTGCCGGGGCGACGCTCGCTTGCGGTACCGGCGCCTGCGCATCTCTGGTAGCAGGCGTCTTGACCGAACGGTGCGATCTCACTGCCACCGTCGAGCTACCCGGTGGTCCCTTATTGATTGAGTGGTCGGAAATTGACAACCGCGTCTACATGACTGGCCCGGCAGACAAAGTCTTTGGGGGAATGATGGAGTGAGCGGGTACGAGGGTAGATGGGTATGAGAGTCAGGCGTTGAGTCAGGGATAAAGCAGGCCGTTCAGAGGTCGAGGCCGATTGGCCGACAGCGATCGCTTTTAGCACGCCCTTAGCCTCAATCGCTTGCTGCACCCGCTCAACGACTCTGCTA
>CAZFWL010000072.1:0-9168 GCA_964522775.1 uncultured Halomicronema sp. | reverse complement strand
CCAGAGATGGAGAAGAAAGGCACACCAGCTTCACCAGCCACTGCCTTTGCTAGCAGAGTTTTCCCGGTTCCGGGAGGGCCAACTAGCAGCACACCTTTGGGAATCTTGGCACCGACTGCCGTGAAGCGATCAGCATTCTTCAGGAAGTCAACAACCTCAGTCAGCTCTAGCTTGGCCTGCTCAATGCCGGCAACATCACCAAAGGTCACCTGAGTTTGAGGTTCCATTTGAACCCGAGCTTTAGACTTGCCAAAGTTCATGGCTTGGTTGCCTGGCCCACTCTGAGCCCGGCGCAAGACAAAGAACAGGACGACTAACAGCAGTACCGGAATCAGCAAAGT
The DNA here is from genome assembly GCA_964522775.1 of uncultured Halomicronema sp. Taxonomy (GTDB): domain Bacteria; phylum Cyanobacteriota; class Cyanobacteriia; order Phormidesmidales; family Phormidesmidaceae; genus Halomicronema. The sequence goes on along the minus strand of CAZFWL010000072.1, from coordinate 8,827 downwards.
GCTAAAGAGTCGAACCAAAACGCTGTCGTCGTTCTGGGGAAAGACAGCGATATCGACGTCGTTAGCTTCTAGGGTGCTAATCAGCTCAGGGTCATTCGGCAAATTCACCGTGACTTGACCACTGCCAGAAGGATCAGTGAATCGGGCTTGGCTGCGATCAGCACTGATGCTAACGCGCTCAATCTGGTTATTCTCGACTGCATCCAAAAACTGGCTATAGCGCCAAGTCTGGGATTCTTGACCGGGGTTATCAAAGATTGCAGTTGCCAGGGCAATAACGACTACGACCAGTAGCGCATATAGCCCTGCGTTTCTCCACCGTTTGTTCACGGGGTCATGCCTCCAAACACTTCAGAAAGTTGATTCTTTTATTGAAAGTCTTGCCCTTACTGGGCTCGCTGTCAGCTTGCGACAAACAAATAATCCTTATAGTTGGTTCAATTATTAACTTATGTTAACGCATCTTCAGGTTTCATGGGCCCCAACCTGCCAGGCTTTCATGAGGCTCCGCGTTTTGTCCTGATCTGGATTGTAGTTCACAGACGCCACGCCTTGCAGGACGGTGCGAATGGGGATGACGGTGAGTACGCTGTTGGTGTAAGCGAGGTAAGTGAACTGGGCAATTTGGGTGGCGTGCCAAGGCCGCATTTGGACGGTTTGGTGCTGGTCTTGCAATCCTTGCAGCAAGTGAGATCGCAGCACCCCCGGTAAAATGCCGGTGCTGAGCGATGGGGTATGCCACTCACCAGCTGCCCAGCCCCACAGATTGCCGGTGCTAGTTTCTAGCCAATGACCTTGGCCATCTAACAAAATGGCCTCCTCTGCTTGCGCTCGCCGCGCCGCCTGTAGCGCTAACCAGCAGCTTAAATAGTTGCCAGTTTTGTGGTCCGGCAGCGATCGCTGAAAATCTGGGCCCTCGGCTACCCATGCTGTAATCCCTTGAGTTTGCCAAGTGTCGAGATGCGGCGGCAGCGATCTCCCCACAATCAACTCTCGACCATCCGGAAAAATTGTGATTCGCAGGACCGGAAAAGCTGATGTGAGCTGCTCTGCCCCTTGCCGGACTCTTTGCCAGTCGGGTTGAGGCCAGTGAAAGGTTTGGAGGGATCTCGTAATGCGCTGACAGTGGCTAGCCCAAGCGGTCCAGGGATGATCAAGGTTCTGCTCATATACCCGTAATGTCGTAAATACCGTTGCTCCGAATAAGAGGCCTGGCTCCTTGATGGACAGGGTCAGGTTCTCCCCAACTAAATGTCCGTCATACCAGTATTGGTCAGCGTCGGGCATGGTGAATTGGTTAGCAGTGTGAGTTTGGTGACAATTTGAAGTTACTGGTTGTTGGCCCCGTTATCTCTCGTCTCCCGAACTAATTCTCAGGTTCGGAGAATGGCACATATCAACCGTTAGAGAGTAATCGGGCTGTCGTCCTGGGGTGCTGGCAAGGCAGGTTGATTCAGCTTGGTGAGATACAGCTTCTAATTGTGAGGTTTCAACCGCTTGAGTGTGCTGTTGGGCCGAGAGCTAAACCCCCAAATTGCATAACTCAAAACTTAACTCAACTTCTACGGTCAGGCTCAACTGTAAGTTGGCTGCGTTATTAAGATGGCAAAAGGTAAAGGCGACACCACTTTGCAAGGGGTAATCTGGTTACGCTGCAAAACAATCGCTCACCACATATCTCTGAATAGGGGGTCTTTATGCTACCGGACAGTCTTAAGTCAGCCAACGGTTTGCTGCTCGACCTCAATGGCGTGTTTTATGTGGGCAATCGTGCTTTACCCGGAGCCCAAGCGGCGATCGCGGCGCTGCAAAAAAGTAGCTTGCCATATCGCTTTGTGACCAACAATACGACGCAATCGACCCAGTCCATGAGCCAGAGCTTGGAAGGGATGGGGTTGGCGATCGCTCCCACTGAAATTATCTCCGCTGTGTCTGCGGCAGTGGTGCATTTGCGGCAGATGGGTAGCCCCAAAATCTATCCTCTGGTGGCGGAGGATGCGAAACAGGAGCTGGCTGAATTCACCTGGTCGGATACGGATGCCGAGGTGATTATCGTGGGCGATATCGGCGACGACTGGAACTATCGATTAATGAACCGGGCGTTTCGCCTCATGATGAAAGGCGCGCAGCTAATCGCTCTGCATCGAGGCAAATACTGGCAGTGGGAAGCCGGACTGCAATTAGATATCGGAGCCTTTGTGGCAGGGTTGGAATATGCCACCGATCAAGCTGCGATCGTCTGTGGCAAGCCTGATGCGTTCTTTTATCAAATTGCGCTAGAGAGTTTGGGGCTACCTGCCGCTGAAGTTGTGATGATTGGCGATGATCTGGAAGCGGATGTGCAGGGTGCCCAAGCCATTGGCATGCAAGGGGTGGTTGTGCGAACAGGCAAGTATCGCCCTTACTTGGCCGCCAAAATGGATGTTATCCCAGATGGGGAGCTAGCTGAAATTGGAGCGATCGTCGATTGGTTAACGTAAGTCGCGCCGTCTATTCTTAGACTTTTTTCATTCATCTATGGGATGGAATATGGTGGGCTTTCACCTAATCGGGTTTCACCGTTTAGGAATGGCACCACTAGCCCCGAAAACAATCGATTTGTAATAGAACCATGCACCCGACTGCCGAAGGGTAGGTTCTACTAGCTGGTTAAGTTCATGTCGTTCTGCTGGTGTTTGAATCTTTGAGGCAACTAATCCCATGAGATTTAGAGCAGTTTCTTTCTTGCCATGGTCATAGGTTCGGGCAGCGAGTCGTAAGGTTTCAGATAGTTTGGTGATTTTCTGAGAAGTCATAGCTAAGCGGTTGAAAAGAGGGTGGCGGATGATACTCGTTACTAAGCGCGGTTAAGTTTGATGAGGTCGGGGCTGACCATAGACCATGTGAAACTTGATGGAAAAATAAGCGCGTAGAGCTTTAACCCGAAGCTAGTAGGTTCACCCTCCATGTCGCGTCCGCTGTTTCGCGGAATCTTGTACGAATGCATATGCCTTGCTCAGCAGTAATACGGTGATACCGGGGAGATTAGGGATTTGCCATCATGTGTAGATTCTGTGTCGGTGAGTGAGGTTGTGTTGAGGGGCACGAAAATACTGGTGATTTTGGCGATAGCGAAAGCCAGGAAGTCTATCGAGAATAGGAAGCCTAGACGTTCAGTGACGCGGATTGTTCTTGAATAGAACGTTTTTGATTTCGGGGGCAGTAAGGTGTTACGAGAGAATCACTATTGACGACGCTGCCTAGTGAGTACTTGATGCACTACTGGCCATTTTTACTGGTTGTCCCGATTGTGCTGAGCCTGCTGGCGCGACTGGTTGCCCATTTGCAAACTTGGGCGTACTTTCACCAAGTCAAGCAGCAACCGCCAACTACGTGGGAGCCGACAGTTTCGATCATTGTGCCGGTGCGGGGGCTAGACGAGCAGGCCCACTGCAATTTCAGCCGCCTCTGCCAGCAAACCTATGCTGCCGACTATGAAGTGATCTTTGCGCTGGAGTTGGCTGACGACCCAGCGGTTGCTGTGATTCAGCAACTCATCCAAGGGAATCCTGAGCGGGCCATTCACCTGGTATTCAGCGATGCCCTCGAACTTACCGCAGTGGGCAAAATCAAAAATCTCATCGCTGGGTATCGGGCGAGTCAGTATGAGGCGATTGTTCTGATTGATTCTGATGTGCAGGTCGCGGCTGATTTTTTAGCTCAGTCGGTCGGTTTCGTCGCTGCGCCGCAAACGGGAGCAGCCTTTGCCGCACCAGTGGCTGAAGGCAGTGAAAACTGGGTAGCAGCGCTGCACAACATGGCGGTAAATGCTTCCGCGCTGAACTATGGGGCAGCTGCTTATCAACAGCAAAATAACAACGTGGTGGGCTCTATTATTGTGACCCGCCGAGATGTGATTGAGGCGATGGGAGGCTTAGAGGCGATCTCTGATCGAGTGGTCGGCATTGACGTTTCCTTTGGGCAGGCTGTTCGGCAGGCCGAGTATCAAATTCAACTGCTGGCTCAACCGGCTCGGATTCAGCATCGCCACGATACGTTGGCCCAGTACTGGTGGCAAATTCATCGGTGGTTGGTCACCATTCGTCATTACTTTCCGCGCTTTCCCTGGCTGATGATATTTCTGGCGCTGCCGCTGTGGTGGGCGCTGTTGTTTTTGGCAGTGGCGCTGCTGCAAACTTCTCATGTTGCGATTGCGATCGCTTTGGTGGGTGGGATTTTGTTGGCGGATGTTGTCTCCATTGCCGTTATCAATCAACGCTTAGTCAACGACTCCAAGCTCTGGGCGTTTTTGTGGGTGGTGCCGCTTTTGGAAGTATTGAACTTGCCCATTTTGATCCACAGCTTGTTTTCGCAAAAAGTGCTCTGGCGCGGCCGCTGGCTCTCGATTGCTGACGCTCCTACCGACTGAGTGGGTAAAGATTCGACAGAATTTTAGATATTGGGTGGGCTGAGATCAGGGATATGCTTTGGGACAAATTGTGAGCCTCGGAGGCAAAATTCATGAAATCTTGGGCGATCGCTCTCCCAACGTTATTGATTACTGCTTGCTCAGCCCCACCGATTGCGGCTCCAGTCCCCGCAGATTCGGCAGTCGAAGATGCGGTGCTCACTGACGATTCGCCAACTGCCCCTCTGGACGAGGCTCCTCCAGAGTTTTATCCGCCTCCGGGCTCTAATGAAATGCTCCGCGAAGCCCTTAGCGTAGCGGAGGGACTAGAGGTGATTATCTCGGATGTGGTGATTCCGCCTAATGCCGAGGTGCCGCGTCACTACCACCCCGGTGAAGAATTTGTGTACATCATCGAAGGCTCCGCTGTGCATGTTGAGGAAGGGCAGCCGGAACGAACCGTACAGGCGGGGGATGCGCTAGTGATTGCGCCTGAGGCAGAGCATGCCCCGCGTGGTGGGCCTAATGGGGCCCGAGCGATCGTGTTTCGCGTGCATGTGGAAGGGGAGCCCGAGCGCATTTTGGTGGAGTAAGCCTGCCGTTCTCAAGCTGGATCAAAGGATTGGGATAGGTCACTGCGGGAACTGTCTGCCTCGCGATCGCACGCTCACCCAGCTCGCTATTGTGGAAAAGACTGCGAGCCTAGCCATTAATGCTGGAAAGCGCCCGTGAGATCATGACAGTGCAGGCTAACTTGGTGCAACACCTCAGCTCACAGAATGTTGTTAGAACAAAATCGCGATCGCGCCTTTTTTTAGCGATCGTGGCGGTTTCTGTGCTGGCCCATGGTGTGGTGTTGGGGTTGCCCTGGCCCGAGACTCAGCCTAGCCAAGAGCCACCCGCACCTCTTCCAGAGAGTGATCCAGAAGCCGTGGTGGATGTGGCTATTTTGCCGCCTGAGGTTCTGAAGCCCCCGGTGGAAGAAGCGGTTGAGCCCTCGGAAGAAACCTCAGTCGCGCCCGAATCGCCAGCTCAAGCAACGGAGCGATCGGCCGAATCGCCCAGTCCACTACCAACGCCCTCGCAGCCTCTGGAATCGCCACCGCCACCGCCCCAGCAACCATCTGAACCCACGACGCCTGTACCAAATCCGGCGGATGAATTACCTCCAGAACCAGGATCTCGGGATTTGACCGAGCCTGTCGTTACGCCTCCTGCCACCTTGCAGGAACGCCTGCGAGACCTGAACGAGTATCAACATGACCCCAACAAAAACTTAGGCAGTGGTGCCATTACAGCTATTCAAAGTTGGGCTGTGCCCGGACAGGTTTATCCCTCTAAGGCTGACACCCTCGAACTACCCTATTCCTTAGGGGAAGCCTGTTTGCCAGCCCCGCCACTGCGCGGCACCTTGATGGTAGTTACAGATGAAGTTGGCAACTTTGTACGAGGGCCAGAAGTGATTAGCTCTACTGGTTACGACATCCTCGATGAACAGGCAGAGGAATTTGTGACTAAAGGTGATTATCGTTTGCCAGAAGATTTTGAAGCGAAAGCCTATTCTGTCGACATCGAGGTTTTGTATCCTGATGACTGCCTTTAGGTCACCCTCTGCTGATTTGTGTGGTGTCACAATAGATTTAAGGGACTGCTTGGGCTCGAAATCAATAGCAGCAGCATTTAAAACGTTCGATTTGGGCGGCTACTGATCTCAAAACTTTGTTTCTGTAGCTCTGTACACGGATTTTTCGCCTCTTTGGTAAGCTTCCTCGCTCACCCCCTAGCACTGAGGTGCTAACTAGGAACATAATGGCAACTGATGACCCATCTGAATGAAGTAACCCACCATGCTGTCGTCAGCTGTTGAGCCCAAACAAGCGACCGAGAATCAAACTTCCTATTTCCGCTGCATTGCGGGATGTCCCGGCAAGCACTCCCTATACGATGTGATTTATACCTGCCCCACTTGTGGCAGTCTGCTGGAGGTTCATCATGAGCGCGAACCCCTGAAAGCGCGCAGTGCTGACCAATGGAAGCAACTTTTCGATTCGCGGACAGCGACCACCAAATGGCCGCATGGGAGCGGTGTTTGGGGCCTACGGGAGTGGGTCATTCCCTCTCTTGCAGACGAAAATGTGGTCAGCATGTTTGAGGGCAACACTAATTTGTTTTGGGCCGATCGCTTAGGCAAGCAACTGGGCGTACCCGATCTTTGGATCAAGCTCTGCGGCAACAGCCACACCGGCAGCTTTAAGGATCTGGGCATGACGGTGCTTGTGAGTGTCGTCAAACAAATGATGGCTCAAGGCAAACCCGTCAAAGCGGTAGCCTGTGCTAGCACCGGTGATACCAGTGCCGCCTTAGCCGCCTATGCTGCCTATGCGGGCATTCCCTCAGTCATCTTTTTGCCTGCGGGGAAAGTTAGTACGGCGCAACTGATTCAGCCGGTTGCTAACGGAGCCCATGTTCTGGCTCTCGATACCGACTTCGACGGCTGCATGAAGATCGTTAAAGAGGTCACTAAGGATAATTCCATTTATCTCGCCAATTCGATGAACAGCCTACGCATCGAAGGCCAAAAGACTGTCGGGATCGAAATCGTGCGCCAGTTTGACTGGGAAGTTCCTGACTGGATCGTCATTCCCGTAGGCAACCTGGGCAACATCAGCGCCCTTTATAAGGGTTTCAAGCTGATGATGGATTTGGGACTCATTAGCCGAATGCCGCGCCTGGTTGCTGCTCAAGCCGCCCAGGCCAATCCGTTTTATGAAGCCTTTAAGCAAGGCTTTAAGCAAAAAGTCAGTAAGACCGCAGGTGACACCCTGGCGAGTGCCATCCGCATTGGTGACCCGGTTAGCTATGACAAAGCCACCAAAGCGATTTTAGAAACAGACGGGATTGTGGAGCAGGCTACTGAAAATGAACTGGCTGCTGCGACTGCCGAAGCTGATCTGACCGGGATGTTCACTTGTCCCCATACGGGTGTGGCATTGGCGGTGCTGAAAAAGCTGATCAATCGTGGCCTGATTAAGGCGAGCGATCGCACCGTCGTCATTAGCACTGCCCACGGCCTCAAGTTCACCGACTTCAAAGTCAAATATCATGAGTCGCGGCTGGAGGATGTCACTAGCCAGTATGCCAATCCGGCGGTTCACTTACCGGCTGATGCGGATGTCGTGCAAGCGGAAATTCAAAAGCGGTTGAGTCTCTAAACTGCTGGCTAAGCCGTCGTCAGCTAAGGGCCTCAGCACTCATTGTGGGAGAACGAGATCGTGGGTATGCCTTGTCAGGTTAATAGCATTCTGAAGCTCAAGCCATCCCAAGGCTATCCTGATCCGTTAGTGCTGAATAGCCGCCATCGCGTACAGAAGTCCGGCTATCGGATCTTTCCGCTAGATGTCCCGCTCTGTCTGGTAGATGCCTCTTGGGACGCCCATGCGGACATCGTGATTGAGCAGCTCATTTGGGAGGGACAGACTACCCACTTGGAGTTTCGAGTTTCTCGTGTCTACGACACTCCGTTTGCCATGCAGTAGGCAAGGTCAAAACTACGCTTAGGGCTCTTTGATGTGCATGAATTGTCATGACTCATGTTGTCTCCCAGAACTAGCTCTGTAAAAGGTCAATTCTCCTCGGCGCTGTAGAGATTTTCGTTAGTCGTGCAACTGCTCGTAGCCATCAAAAACGAGTAGCCAAGCGACGACGATCGCCCAATGAATAATGGCTGGCACCCACCAAGACCCCGATCGCCAGTAAGAAACCATGCAAATCAGGCCGAGGAGTGTGGTCAAACTGAGGAAAAAGGGGTTGGTGAACGTGCTGGCCGCATCAGTGAACAGGGTCATCCCATTCACAGGATGCATCGCTACAAACAATACGAGTGTCGGGATGCCGATGAGCCAGCGTCGGCGATCGCTCACCCGTTCTGTCTTGTGGGGCAGCAACAGCACACGCCAAAAGCCTTCTTCGATAAAGGCTGGAAACACGAAGACTCTTAACAACACGAGACCCTGTTTGTGCCAGGCCAAGTCGGCTAAATCTAGAGTTGTTAAGTCGCTCATCAACGCCACTGGAATGGCAATCAGGGCATAGACTCCCAACAATTGCACCATTAGAACGCCATCTTTGCGGGTGGGCCAAGTCGTAGCTGCGAGCCACAAACGGCGACGGAGCAACTTGAGCAGGGGCACGAAGCGCCGTTGGAAAAATTTCACAGTCGTTTTCAGAGCTGGTCAGTTTGCTGCTCTCGGCTTGAGTGCGATCGCGGTGCGTGCTGGAGAGAAGACAAGCCTCATTGACGAGAGCTTAGGGCTGCTGTTGCGCAAAAACCCTGAAATAAACCCTAGCAGGTACCGGGAACTCTAAAGATGTCTTCGCTGGAGCATTGCATCATGGGTTTCCTGTCTTCGCCAATCTTCCTCAGCATTGTCGCGGTGATTG
>CAZFWL010000071.1:0-9199 GCA_964522775.1 uncultured Halomicronema sp. | reverse complement strand
GATGTTGGTGAACTGATCCAGCAAAATGCGCCAACTACTGCGCCCTTTCGTTTCTTCGAGAACGTTAGCGCCCACCTGCTCACGGCGCTGTTCTACCGTTGCAGGGGCAAGTCCTGCAACCTGATCGCTGTCCAGCAGAGCCAGTGCTTTCGAGGGCAGTAGAGTGTGCCAGCCTCCTTCTGGAGGGGTTTGGAGCCAATCAGTCATAGTCCAAGCACCTGAAAGCCCTGCTTGACGACGTATTTCATGTTATCGGCCCGACCCTTGGGCGAATCGGTATCTATCGTTAGAATTCGTTCTTCGTAGAGATTCGTATTGTTGACCGTTAGCCTGACTCAGTCATCCGCAATAGACGCCCGACGCAAAAACAGCACTAAAGCATCGGCGACCTTTTCTGCCCAGTCTTCCTGAGCATAGTGACCGATTTCATCGAGTTTCACGAGTTCTCCTGTCGGGATCACATCCACCCATTTTTCGGCGAGGGCAACAGGCACCCAAGGATCAGCGGTACCCCAAATTAGCTGGGTCATTTTGGGCCATTGAGGCAACTTGGCCGCAATTTCCTCAGTCATTTCCGCCAACTTAAAGTTGCGCAAAGTAAATAGCAGCGATCGCCCTGCTGATGAAGTGGTCAAAAATGGCTTACGGTAGACATCCAAATCATTGTCATCAACCTGATACGGACCACCGCCTTCGAGGGTGCGATCGACCAAGAGGGGATCTTGAGTCATCATTTCGCCCGCTAGAGGCAAGGTCATGCGGCGAATTGAGCCCGGTAATTTCACTTCTGGAGCGAGTGGAGAATTAACGACCACGAGCTGTTCGATCCGCTCAGGATTGCGGAGAGCAAAGAGGATGCCATAAACGCCCATAAACCCCTGGGCCACTAGATGCACTTTGTCGATTTCCAGAGCAGTCAAGAAGTTGCCTAACTCCGTGACAAAAGCATCGGCGGTGTAGGCAAAGTCCCGCTTTTCAGGAAAGTCAGAAAAACCGTGACCAATCCAGTCGGGGGCAACGGTCCGAAAGCCTTGCTCATTCAACTTGGGCATGACGTCACGCCAGCTATAACTTTGGGACACTAATCCGTGTAGCAGCAGCACCGGGGGGCGATCGCCGCTGGCCTGAGAAGGCGGCTCATCACGATAAAACCAGTCCAACTTACCCACTTGAACTTTGTAGCCTTCGGTTAATGCCATGACGCCCACCTTCTCTAGACCGTTGAAGTGTCGCTAAGCTTACGGTCTCAAGTGGGGCGATCGCAACTCTGCCTCCCCAAAGCACTTGGCTTCAAGAAGGCAGAGGACTCGAATCTCTTTGGATTAAAGGGATCGCGATTAGCCGTAATCAGGGCTGACGCGATACGCAGTTAGTCGATTAGGTTCACTTTTCCGGCGCGGACATAATCTAAGAGGCGGTTGATATGAAAGCGATCAGTCGCAGGCATACCCGGATCAGACAGCATGGCCGAGGTCAGGCGCAAATGCTCGCGACGACTGAGCTGCCGCGCTTTAACTGCGTGTTTAACAAGTGTTTGAATCCCGGATTGTTCGTGAGCGGCAGAAACCATGGCTGATTCATCCTCTTGCTAGGCGTGACATCTTTTACAGGAAATGTTGGAAGGGAAGCTAAGAAAACAAGCAATTTTGATGGGTTGACGATCAATTACACGGGAAATATAGCGATCGCGGACTCAAAGTCGAAGCGTGTCAAGTAAAAGTTTGGACTAGGCTTGCTTTCCAACTAAACCGTAAACCTTAGGTTGGCTTTATGTGATCAGGAGAGACACTGATTACACAAAGGCTTTACAGAAGCTTGTCAGCACTTTCACAGAACCGCGATCGCTCCCCACAACCATCGATTCAACTTCCAACTCAGCAATTTCTCTTAAACTGAAAAATATGTTGTGGCCATCCCCTGTTCAGATGGAAATCTTACGTTTGCCAGTGCTTGCCGATAACTACATTTTTTTGCTCTACGATGCCGCCACTCAAACGGCGGCAGTGGTGGATCCGGCCGAACCGGAGCCCGTTTTGCAGCAGTTAGAGCACTTGGGGGCATCCCTTACCGCAATTTTGAATACCCATCACCATGCCGATCATGTGGGAGGGAACCGTCGCCTGCTCCAGCGGTTCCCTGAGGCAATAGTCCATGGTGGTGCAGAAGATCGCGGCCGGATCCCAGGCCAGCAAGTCTTTCTGACGGAGGGCGACACAGTCACCTTTGCGCAGCGCCATGCCCAAGTATTTTTTGTGCCGGGTCATACCCGAGCCCATATTGCTTATTACTTTCCCCCCACTGAGACCAATGGCTGGGGAGAGTTGTTCTGTGGTGACACGCTATTTGCCGGAGGCTGCGGCCGCTTATTTGAGGGCACGCCAGCGCAAATGGTGGATTCGCTTTCGAAGCTGCGATCGCTCCCTGACACTACGTACATTTGGTGCGCCCACGAATATACGCTGAATAATCTGAAGTTTGCCCTGACGGTGGATGCCGAAAATCCTGACTTACATCAGCGGTTCGGCGAGGTGCAAACCGCTCGTCAGCAGGGGAAGGCGACGGTGCCCTCGACGTTGGAATATGAAAAACGGACAAATCCTTTTCTCCGGTGGGATCAACCAGCGCTTCAGGCGGCAGCGAACATTGCTGATCCCACTCGCACCTTTGCCCGTATTCGCGGCCTAAAAGATCAATTTTGACTCTGCCAGACAGCGCTTTCAAGCCGCAAATTCTGCACCTTGAAAGAGCAAAAACGGTAGCCAGCTGATGCCCAACCCTACTAGTGACAGTAAGACTAAGGTTACAAAGGATAGGCGATCGCCCATGCCGTCGACTAGGCAATCGACCTTGACCAGCAAAGCCGCTGCGATCAGCACCACCATGTAAGCAAAGGTCCGAAACTGCGTCACGGCAAATACGGCAAAAGAGGCAAATGCCAGCACCATGATGGAATAGCCCACATCGGTCTTAAAGCCTTTGAGCACAAAATCGCGCACGGGTTGCCAGAGTAAGGTGATGACACTGGCTTTAATCACGACAAACGCTAATGTGATCCACCACACCATTGGGCCGGAGTCATAGTTGTGCAAAAGTTGCCCGTAGGTGGCATAGGCCACGATTAACAAGGCCCAAGATAAACAGTGGCTGTTCATTCGTGTCACTCCGACCTGCTTGTATCAACGCTACCAGGGGTTTGCAGACTCGCCAGGAGTTGTTACAGATTTGTCGAGATAGCTTCCACAGGGCAAGAGGGGATGCACTGCTCACAAACGATGCACCGCGATCGGGCAAACGTGAGTCGAAAGGTCTCAGGGTCAAGCGTCAAGGCTCCAGTGGGACAGACCCCTGTACATAACCCACAATGAACACAGGCCGCTTCGTCAATGAGGATTTCGCGACTCACTTGAGAAATGCTGATGTCGTTTTCTTGCAGCCAGGCGATCGCATCCTCCAGCTGATCAATATCTCCAGAAAGTTCCACCACAAGTTTGCCAATCTGATTGGGAGCGACCTGAGCTCGAATGATATTAGCCGCCACATTGAAATCTTTGGCGAGACGATAAGTGATGGGCTGGTGAACGGTCTTTTTCGGAAACGTCAGAGTTACCCGTTTTTTCATAACGAAGTCTGGATGGGTGTCCGCTATCTTAAAAGAATAAAGAATTTAAATCGTTTCGCCGGCCGGGATTACCAATGGAGCAGACTACGAAATCATCACCCCCCCCATATGAAGCGGCGGATGCCGCACCAAGCCTAGCGACCAAAGCGCGTAATTTTCTAGTCGTCGGTGTAGCTGTTATTTTGTCGGTCCTTGTAGTGATGGGAGTACGTACCCAGACCCCCGCCGCTTCCTTAGAAACATTAGCGGCAGAGTCAACGCCTCTAGAAGCCGCTTTGGCGAACGGTAAACCTTCTTTGATGGAGTTTTACGCCAATTGGTGTACGTCTTGTCAGGCGATGGCGAATGATATGGCAGCTCTGCGTAGTTCCTATAGCGATGACATCAACTTCGTCATGCTAAACGTGGATAACAACAAGTGGTTACCAGAAATGCTGCACTATCGCGTTGATGGCATCCCACATTTTGTATATCTGAACGCCCAGGGTGAACCGATCACCGCTGCCATTGGCGAACAACCGAAAGCTGTTATTGCCAGCAACCTTGATGCGCTGACGACAGGGGCCGTATTGCCTTACCAACAAGGCACAGGGCAGACTTCCAACCTGGATGAGCCCACTACCCGAAGTGTTGTGATTAACAGCATCAACCGTAGTGACGATCCGCGCAGTCATGGCGCACAAGCGGCCAATTAATTCTTCGACATGCCAAAAGTTAGTGTCAATGCATCAGCCATCAGGGTGAGAGTTTAACCATTGGCTGGCTTATGAATATTAGAGGAGTGATGCCGGGGAAGCTGCATAGGCAGTCCTCAAAGCGTTTTCTAAGGCCACTGTAAATAACCATCTACAGTATCCAGCAATGCTTTCGACCTCATGACTCGAGATCAGCCGTCATGAACCCGAATGTCCCCAGGACACAACCATGACTCTTGCAGCGTGGGGGGAGGCTTCTTTATGGGCAAGACACGGAGAAACTGCTGGAACGAACTGTTGCAGCACAAAGATTGGCTAAGGACTCAAAAAAATTGACTTTAAGGCAATCGTTGGCTAGTCCCCGAGTCTTCACCCCTCAATAGGGCCAAGTTTATCGGATAGCACTTACTACGTTGCGAGCTAAGAGTAGGTCAACTTGTGCATTGAACAAAATTACTGTTCTAGTCTTCAATAATGGCTGGAGAAGTAATTTCATATCTTGTTGTTCTTCGGCTTATCGCTGAGGAATTGAAAGAGATTACAGCTCATCTCTCTGCCTCGCCTATGTATCTTTCGAAACAAGAAGAATTCTTGCCGAACATCATAGACTCCTGCCTTTTGACTGGAATTATTGACTAAATCAAACCAGATGGCTCGGAAATCACTGGAATCTATCTGTATAGATCGATATCAGACTATTTCAATTCTTCATCAAGAATACGCAAAGGATGTAGATCTTGCAATTTTAGTTCAGGCTTTCCTTGAACTTTTTTGATTAAACGTAGGTTGAAAGTAGTTCCTTGATATATCGTCCTTGTAGGCTTTAGATGACTATCGATCCTTATAAAGTGCTGTTAGTGGATGACGATCCCAACGATGTTGAACTCGTACAACTCGCCATACAGGACCTGGATTTTATTCGCACCTTAGATGTTTTAAGCGATGGTGCTCAAGCTTTGGAGTATTTGATCGGTAGCCAGAGCCAAGCTCCGATTTCACTTTTGCCGCGGTTTGTCCTGATAGACCTGAAGCTGCCGAAATTAACCGGGATTGAAGTTTTAAGAGCAATTCGTCAAAATCGCCGAACACGCACTCTGCCGGTTGTTATTATGACTTCATCATCAGAGGACAGCGATCTCAGAGACTGTTACGATTCAGGAGTGAACAGCTATGTCGTCAAGCCGCTAGATTTCCATCAATTTCAGGAATTGGTCAAATTGGTCGGAAGCTATTGGATGACGGCTAACTCCCCCTTAGCGTTTTGACGCCGTAACGGGAATCATATAGACAACTTAGGGGCTCTCCGCGTCAATGACGAATCGTTTTCTCTCGGTCAAGGGAGCGACTACTGATCTTTCCGACAGCAATCGACCGGTTGCAATGCCATCTTCTTTGCGTTTACTGGTTGTCGAGGATGTTCAAGAAGATGTTGAACTTATTGATTTAACGCTGAGCTCAACCGGTATTAGCTGTATCATCCAGGTCGCGGATTCTCTACAAAAATGTGAATTCCTGCTAAAAAGCTGCGAGTTTGACGCCGTTTTAGCTGATTATCGACTACCTGGAGTACATGCTCCGGATGTGTTTCAGGTAGTGCAGGTACAAAAACCTTTTTTGCCCTTTATTTTGGTAACTGGCAGCTTGGGCGAAGAGGCGGCGGTCGAATGTATCAAAACGGGAATGACCGACTATGTTTTGAAAGATCGACTCTATCGTTTGCCAACAGTTTTGGGCCGGGCGTTGGCTGAGGCTCGGCTGAAGCAACAGCAGCAAATAGCCTTGACGCAAATTGAGCAACAGGCTTGGCGAGAATCCATCCTGAATCAGATTTTTCAAGCCATTCGCGAAACCCTGAGTTCTGAAGAGGTCTTGCAAACTACTGTTGACCAGTTACAAGGGGCTTTGAGAGTGGATCGCTGCATCGTGGCGCAGCCGAGCAGCGACGAAAAACAGATGGTTGTTGAGTATGAAAGTCTCTCATCATCAGAGAGTCAGAGCTTTAAAGGGCAGTTTTGCCAGCTGTGTACCCATTTTGAGACTGAACTCAAGGCGGGTCAGCAAATCATGATCACTACGCTTGATGCAGGGCTCTCTCCTGTAGTCACGAACTTTTTTCAAGAGTATGGTCTGCAATCGGCCTTGCTCACTCCGCTCAACTACCAACAAGAATATTTAGGGGTACTCAACTTACATCAAATTGACTTGCCTCGACAGTGGAGCTTAACTGAGCGATCGCTAGTGCAAGCGGTGGCCGAACAGTGTGCGATCGCCATTTATCAAATCAAGCTTTACGCCCAAGCCCAAAAGGAATTAGAGCAGCGGCGACGAATTGAAGAACAGCTGCGACATGACGCCTTTCATGACGGTCTAACGGGGCTGCCAAATCGGGCATTGTTTCTTGATCGACTCAACCATGCCCGACAAATCGCTCATCGTGACCAAAGCGAAACAGTCACTCATGAGCTGGGCGATTTTGCGGTGCTGTTCTTAGATCTAGACGATTTCCGCATTGTTAACGATAGTTTGGGGCATGATGCGGGTGACTTTTTGCTCCAAGTTGTTGCGGCTCGCCTCGATCAGTGTTTGCGGGTGGGCGATACGCTTGCTCGTACTAGCGGTGATGAATTTGCAATCTTGCTCGAAGATATCAACAGTATTGATGACGTACTCGTTGTTGTGGAAAGCATTAAAGCAACCTTGCAACAGCCCATTACTTTAGAGTCACAAGAGATTTTTATTAGCTCATGTGTCGGTATCGTCATTGATGCTCCCAATTATGACGATGCCTCACAACTGCTCCGCGATGCTGATACTGCGATGTATCAAGCGAAGGACAAGGGGCGCAACAGTTATCAAATTTTTAACTGGACTATGCATACGGAGGTTAAGGAGCGGTTACAGCTAGAAAATGATCTCCGTCGCGCCCTCAATAGACATGAGTTTGTCTTGTTTTATCAACCGATTTTTCGCCTGTCGGATCAAAAAAATCATGAGCTGTGCGGCTTTGAAGCTTTGATTCGCTGGCATGACCCAGAGTTGGGGATACGACCGCCGGACAGCTTTATTCCCATTGCGGAACAAACTGGGCTGATTTTACCCATGGGAGAATGGGTGATTTGGCGAGCTTGTTGCCAGTGGCAGCAGTGGGTAAAGCGCTGGTCGCAGTTACAACAGGGCGGCAATATCAGCATCAACCTATCGCCAATACAATTTGTTCAGCCTAATTTGCCGGAACAAATTGACCGGATTGTGAACGCTACCGGCGTTGATTTTCGCCACTTGAGAATCGAAATCACCGAAAGTGCCCTCATGCAAAATGAGACAGCGGCTTTGGAGACGCTAAAGCAGCTCAAGGCAAAGAATATCCAAGTCGCGATGGATGATTTTGGGACGGGTTACTCTTCCCTGAGTTATCTACTTCGTTTTCCTAAAGATGTGCTCAAAATCGATAAGTCGTTTGTGTCGACTCTGGAACAAAGCTCCGATAGTCAGGCCATTGTCAAAACCATTTTGGCATTGGGAAAGAATATGGAACTCGACATCGTCGCTGAAGGCATTGAGACCGCTAAGCAAATGCAGTTTTTACTAGAGCAAGGCTGTACTTTAGGGCAAGGTTATTGGTTTTCGCAGCCGCTAACTGCTACCCAAGCCGAGCAGATGTTAGAGCAGCATTTTGCAACAAATGAAGGTCACTGTTAGTCTGAAAAACTGATTTCAGGATGGCCTTACGCCAATAATTCATTAGGCTTAAGCCTGTTCCCAGACTCAACTCGTGACAGGCTGCAAAGTTAAAGCGATGGCGAAGAGTAGCGCAGCGTTTTGCCAGCCACAACTCGTCAAGTCTCTAGTTGACCCTTTATCCTTAAGTAAAGATAAAAATCAAGAGACCCATGATGGATATTGCTGCACCCCAAGCTTCTCTGCAAATTGCTGTGATTGGGGATGTGCATGACCAATGGGATGAGCAAGACATCGCGGCCTTACAGAGCCTTAATGTGGATTTGGTCTTGTTTGTAGGAGATTTTGGCAACGAATCAGTCGACGTAGTGCGATCAATCGCTTCTCTGCCACTGCCTAAAGCCGCCATCTTTGGGAATCACGACGCTTGGTACACGGCGACACCTTGGGGACGTAGAAAATGCCCCTATGATCGCCAAACCGACGATTGGGTACAACAGCAAATCGACTTGCTGGGGCCAGCAGATGTTAG
Organism: uncultured Halomicronema sp.; assembly: GCA_964522775.1. GTDB lineage: Bacteria > Cyanobacteriota > Cyanobacteriia > Phormidesmidales > Phormidesmidaceae > Halomicronema. Next base: position 675 of record CAZFWL010000071.1, on the reverse strand, counting down.
CTATGGCAAACGCGATTTTCCCGATTTGCAGCTAACTGTGATTGGAGGACGCCCCTTTAGCTGGGGTGGACCCGAGTGGAAATATGAAGCGTTTTATCGCGATCGCTATGGAGTCCATAGTTTTGACGAGTCTTTGGAGCGCATGAAACAGGCGATTGATGCTGCGGCCTTTGACACCTTAGTTTTTGTTGGTCACTGTGGGCCTACGGGGCTGGGGGATAGGCCGGAATCTCCCTGTGGCCGGGATTGGAAACCCATTGGCGGTGACTTTGGCGATCCTGACTTTGCGGCTGCGATCGCCTATGCTCAGCGCTTAGGTAAGTCGGTGCCCCTTGTCACATTTGGGCACATGCATCACCATCTCCGCCATCGTCAAGACATTCAGCGCCAGCGCGTCAGCCGCGACCAGGCCGCGACCTTTTATCTCAATGCCGCTTGCGTACCCCGCATCGTGCAAACTGCCACAACCTGCGAGCGCAACTTTTCCCTCGTTACCCTTAGAAAACGCCAGGTTCAGCAAGCTGATCTCGTCTGGGTGGACCAGACCCACACCATCACTGCTACAGAAGACCTTTTGGCTGACCTATCCTCCCCCAAACCACTGCAGCCCCTCAGCTAGTAAGCGCCCTGCCTCGTTACAGGCGATGACAAGCTAAGAAGACTGCAAGAGAGGGG
>CAZFWL010000070.1:0-9205 GCA_964522775.1 uncultured Halomicronema sp. | reverse complement strand
TAACTACTACGGTCAACTGATTGGACAGGTCAACAATTTACCTAGCCCAGAGGCGGTGTGCTTTCAGCCCCCTCATCAGATTTGGTTAGGGAGTCCGCAAGCTAACGGAGCCGCTTTACACCATATTGATCTACAGTCCCTTGACCTAGATTTGATTTTCTAGAGCCAAGGTGTACACCGACGTCGGCGTTCTACTGTGGGGCTTTTTCGGATATCTGAGAGGACTTGCTCGAGAGTCTGCTGGGCCAAAGCTCGCCGTAATTAGTGCGCGTGAGCGGAATGAACGAAGGGCTCAAGGGGCCGATTAAGCTCATCAAGCACAAGAAATATCACCTATCCTGCTTCGTCCTGTCCGGTTAAGCTTGTTGACTTCTCTAGCAGGTTCATAGCCGTTGAGCCATCCAGGTTGTAAGAAGCGTCTAGGTTGCCTGCCAATTTTACTCTGAAACTACTATCAACTATTCCTTAGTCATAGGCTGAGGCTTATTCAAATTGGCCTCGCCAACATTGAATGAGATAGCGTATGGACTGTCGGTTTTGACAGAAGCCCTTCTAATCTCCAAACCAACCATCTGACCATCTTCGTCGTAATCCAGAATTAAGCCGGGCGAAATCTGAGTTGTTTCCTCAATCACCGCTTTCACAAAAGCGATCTGCAGAATGTCTTTGTCGGGGTCATAAATGACTTTCATGTGAAAAAGGAAACACCATCAATTGAATTAGAATAAGTCAGCAGAAGGCTCTACGTACAAGAAGTTTGAGCCCTTTCTTAATTCCGCTACAGGTCAAGATTATAACGGTTCATAACAGGCTTTCTGGCCATCTTTTTTGAAAATCTCAGTTTATGCTCGCTGAAGAGCTACCCTTGCGCATCATCCTAAGGGAGGTCGATGCAGCGGCTCAACTGTTCGCAAGTAAAAAATGGCGCTATTCTGTGCTTGCACTTTCAAATAGCAATTAACTGGCGCTCAACAAGATTGGTGAATGGTACCCATGCGTTAAGGCTAGTTGCCGGAGTTATTGCTAGGTGGGGCACCAGGGTTGGCGAATGTGTTGATGTAGCCGCCTCCGGTATAGACGCCAGGTGCACGTGGTGCAGTAAACGGTTGTGGTTCGACAGGGGTAGGGGATGTTGTGGCACTAGGACCAGTTGGCGCAAAAGGCGTTACGAATCCATTGCTGACATCGACGCCAGAAGTGTTGAGGTTAGGGACTCCAGCGGCTGAAGGTGCACCCGGGAGCCCGGAATTTGATGCTGGAGCAGCGGTTCCGGGAAACGGTGAGCTGCTGGTTGCGCTACCTGGCAAAGGCGGTATCAATTCTAGTGAAGCGGGGGGGGTATAGCCGGTAGTGCCTGGCGGTGGTGACATTTGTGGCTGAGTCGGTAGAACCGGAAAGTCAACTCCTGGAATAGTGACTACTTGCGAGCTGAACTCTCCTGGAGGCAAAGCGGTTTGACCACCTTCACTAGATGGATTTTCGGCGGTTTCCTGAGGGGTGGCGGATAGCGATCTCAGTTCATTAGCCAACGGCGAGTTGGGTTGCGTTGTTGCTGCCCCTGCCAGCCCTGCTTGATTTTGTAGTGCTTCTGCCAGGGGATTAATCGGTCGTTGCTCTGTCGAAGTGGTGTTGCCAACGGAGCTGAAACTGATCCCGCCAAACTGCCCTCCGGCATTTCGAGGGGAGGACTCACGCATCAACGAGTTGCGACCAAATTGATATTGCTCTAAATAGTCAGAAAAGGGACTAGTCGTACTTGATGAGCTGGGGTTATTGCCCTGCGCTAATGCCAGGACTTCATTCAAAAACGAGTTTTGGCCGGTAATATCACCCTCTGGTAAAGCCTGAATGCGAGGAGTAGTTCCTGATTCGACGCCTAGTTCGTTCATCAGGGCTGTCAGGTTATCTAAGCCAGTTGCCGCGGCCTGCTCTTCTGGAGTCAACCCCGACAAATCAATTTCTTCGTTGGGCCCGGATGAGTCGTTTTCAAAAGCGCCAAACCATTCTGGGTGGCGCAAGTAATCCCAGACAAAGACCCCTAGCAATAATGCCCCAACGGCTGAAGCGAGTGGCAAAGGTCGGGTGAAAAAGCGGAGTCGCTTGATGACTACTTCCAACCAGGTGGCATTTTCCATGTGCTTTTAGGCCTTAACCCAATCTCTATTCCAATGGTAGCCGCCAGTTCTGGTTTATGGCGTGGGAGGGGCATGTCTTGTCAGTTACTTCGCAAATGTCGATGAATTCAGCTTCTCTCCTCTCTACATAAGAATGAAGGTCTCTATATCAGTGCCTAAGTGTCCATAGACTAATCGTCAGATGCCTAAATGCTGTGGGCCATCTAAAGGACCCTGAATATAAAAGCAAACATCTGCATGCCAATGCAAACACAATAAATGCCTCAGCAGCATCTTGTTTTTATTCCCTTGCTCCTTAAGAGCAACAAGATTAAGGGCGGGTGGCCAAGTTTTAACCTGAGGATGAGCTGGTCTTAAGCCGTACCTCAGACGATACATCAAGCAGGTGGGGCTAGTTGCGATAACTGTGCTGACATTCTGACTGGACGAGATTTTGGCGCTTAATCTCCTCTGCTGACTCGTGAACTTCGGCTCCTGAGAGCCCGTTTTTAGCCAATTAGATGGGCTGTTGTCGACTAGTTTTGAGGCTTTTTCGCGCTTAGCGGCGAGGCCGGTCACTAACTTTATAAGCTGCATGATGATGCACAACTTAGGAAATCACTTAAAGGCCGGAATTACGCTGCAGCCAGATCACATTTTAGTGGTCGATGATGAGGCCCTAATTCGCGAGACGGTCGGGTTGGCATTGCGGGGGGAGGGATATCACGTCGATGTGGCAGCTGACGGCACGTTGGCACTGGAACTGTTGAGCAGATTGCCGCAAGAGCGCCCAGACGGCTTGCCGCCGTTTGATCTAGCCGTTTTAGATTTAATGCTCCCAGGGGTGAGTGGTCTTGATCTCTGCCGTTTGATTCGACACCGCAACTGGGATATCCCTATTCTGATTTTGAGTGCTAAGGCCAGTGAAACGGATCGCGTGGTGGGGTTGGAGGTAGGCGCGGACGATGATTTGGCTAAGCCTTTTGGGATGCGTGAATTAGTCGCTCGATGCCGAGCTCTGCTCAGACGTTATCGCCGGGCGAAAGTGACTCAAGCGACTGAAACTCTCAGTCACGGCGAGATTATGCTTTATTTGAACGAGTTTCGGGTGACGGTAGCGGGACGCGAGGTGGCGTTATCGCCTAAAGAATTTCGGATTTTGGAATTGTTCATGAATCACCCCAACCGGGTGTGGAGTCGGGAAGAACTGATTGATAAGGTGTGGGGGACTGACTTTATGGGCGATCGCAAAACGGTTGATGTTCACATTCGCTGGTTGCGGGAAAAGGTTGAAGCTGATCCGAGTGCCCCCAAGTACATCGTGACGTTAAGAGGCTTTGGCTATCGGTTTGGCTGAGTCAACTGATTTGCCTGAATCAGCAGTCAATACAAGGGAGGATAGTGGTGCCTTCCCCATTAGCAGCTAATCGTTAATGCTGTGCCGCGTGAAGGTATAAATGCGTTGAGTCTGCAAGCGCCCTTGTAACTCTGACGGATAAAGCATGTCGGGACTAGGCTGGAGCGAGAAAACTTGACGGCTCAACCCTACCTGCAAGTGGCTAAAGGGATCAGCGCCGTCCGACACAATCATTTCGAGCTGCTCCAAATCGGGGGGTTGCACTAATTCGTCCAAAATTTGGGTGAGCGATCGCCATGTTTTGGCTCCAGGCTGGTTATACCAACCAGCTTCCTCGGCTTGTGGCGCTTCGAGACCCAGGTTGACAATGAGTTTGCCTTGGCCAAACAGTGCGACTGCGACAGAACGGACCTCTTCCTGCGCTAAGAAACCGGCTTGATGGGCCAGCTCACGTACCTTCTCTAACTGTTCATACTTGGCGGTAATGGCTGAAAAGTCGGCTTTAGTTTGAAGCGCGATCGTCACTAAATAAGTCTGGATTAACAAATGTCCCAGTTTCTGCGCTTTGGTTTCCAGATAATGGGAGTTGTAAGGAGTGGCTTCAATGATCAACGGGACGCGATCGATCATGTCAAGCCCGTAACCTTTCAAACCAGCAATCTTGCGTGGGTTATTAGTGATGAGGCAAAACTGGCGCACGCCAATATCGTTCAAAATCTGCGCGCCGATGCCGTAGTTACGCTGATCAACCGGTAGCCCGAGTTTTTCATTGGCCTCTACGGTGTCTAGCCCCATGTCTTGCAGAGAATATGCTTTGAGCTTGTTGACTAGCCCGATGCCCCGGCCTTCTTGACGCAAGTAAACGACGACTCCCCGACCCGCCGCATCGATCATTTTGAGAGCGGCTTGCAGTTGCATGCGGCAGTCGCAGCGCAGCGATCCAAAAGAATCGCCCGTCAGGCACTCAGAGTGAACTCGCACCATAACGGAATCATTCGCAAAGGTGGCGGGATCGCCTTTGACCAAGGCAACATGTTCGGAGTTGTCCATCAGGTTGCGGTAGGCGTAAATATCGAAATGACCAAACTGGGTAGGTAGAGTGGCGATCGCCTCACGCTTAATAAAGCGCTCATGCTCTAGCCGATAACTAATCAGGTCGGCAATGCTGATTAATTTCAACCCGTGGGTGCGAGCGTAGTCAATCAGTTCGGGCAAGCGCGCCATCGAGCCATCAGGGTTCTGAATTTCGCAAATCACCCCCGCTGGATATAACCCTGCCAACCGTGACAGATCGACTCCAGCCTCAGTATGTCCAGCCCGTTTTAGGACTCCCCCCGCTTTGGCCCGCAGCGGAAAGATATGACCAGGGCGACGTAAGTCCTGAGGCTGGGCACTTGGATTCAACGCTACCTGAATAGTGCGAGCCCGATCTTCGGCAGAGATTCCGGTTGTGACGCCCCATTGAAGTGCGGCGTCAATGCTGACGGTAAAAGCCGTTTGCTCATTTTCATCCTCAAACGAACTGTGAGTCACCATGAGGGGCAACTCCAACTCATCGAGTCGCTCGCCTGTCATGGCCAGACAAATTAGCCCTCGTGCTTCTACCGCCATAAAGTTAATCATGTCTGGGGTGGCAAACTGAGCTGCGCAGACCACATCCCCTTCATTCTCCCGATTTTCGTCGTCGACGACGACGATCGCTCGACCAGCGGCCAAATCTTGTAAAGCGTCAGCAATGCTATCAAACGCAAACTCTAATTGGCTTGAGTCAACGGCCTCCGATTGTGAGATGCCTGCCGGGGTCACGTCCTCAAGGTTTGCCAAGATTCCTTATTTCACTCATTCGTCCTCTTTATCGATTTTAATGTGCTGACCTGTTCCATGACGGTAGATTGTCCCCGCAATCAGGATTTCTGTGGCTAAGGATTGGTCTATAGAGAGACCAAGCGTAGTCTTCGACGTTGAGAATAGCGCTGGCAAGACTATTCCACACTTAAAAAACATTCCCTCAATTGCTACTAACGGCATTGAGGGAATGACATCGGGCGTTGCTCAGGGTCGTCTAGTTAACCGGGTAACTTACTGACCGCCGACGGACATCGGCTCCAAGGGAGACGCGTCGAATGACAGGTCAGCAGGTGAGTTTTGAGCAGTTTCGGTGACTGGATTGCGAGCCATGATGAGCTCGATCGCCCGACTCACTTGCTCCGGAAAAATCACCACTAAGGCGTCTTTAGGAGCATTATCCAAAGCGAACTCGATCGCCGTCACTTCGTCCAGTTCAATCGTGTGAGGCACGGCGGTGTCAGTGGATTGAGTGATGCCCTGCACAATGAAGTCAGCGGCTTCACCGGCTGGTCGTCCTCGACCATCGTCATCTTCTTTGATTGTGATTTGATCGAAGAAGGTAGCCGAGAGTTTCCCTAAACCAATCAGATCTTCATCGCGACGATCACCGGGGCCACCGATTACTCCCACCGTGGGGCCAGCCCAGTTTTTCACAAAGCTCCCAACGGCTTCATAACCAGCCGTATTGTGAGCATAGTCCACGAGCACGTGATAATCGCCCAAATTGAAGAGGTTCATGCGGCCTGGGGTCTGCTTGGCCGAAGCCTCAAAACTCCGCAAAGCAGCGCGGATTTGGTCGATCTGAATGCCTTGCACATAGGCTGCCAAGCTGGCTGCTAGGGCATTGGCAATCATGAAGGAGGCCCGTCCCCCTAGCGTGACTGGGACTTGTTTGGCATCCTCGATGCGCAGCACCCATTCCTGCTGCAAGATCACAAGCTGACCATCGCTGTAGACTGCGGCAATGCCACCGTCTTTGACATGCTGCTGCACGATGGGGTTTTGTGCGTCCATCGAGAAGTAGGCAACCTTGCCCGCCACACGGTCAGCCATGGCGGCAACTCGTTCATCATCAGCATTCAAGATCGCATAGCCGTCGGGATGCACCGCCTCCGCAATGACGGATTTGACGCGGGCCATTTGGTCAATGGTGTCAATGTCACCCAAACCCAAATGGTCAGCGGCAACGTTTAGCACGACACCCACATCGCAGTGGTTGAAGGCGAGGCCCGATCGCAAAATGCCGCCACGAGCTGTTTCCAAAACGGCCATCTCCACTGTCGGATCGCGCAGAATGACTTGAGCACTTTGAGGGCCAGTGGTGTCGCCTTTCTCGATCAAGTGGTCACCGATGTAAATGCCATCCGTCGTGGTGAAGCCAACGGCATCGTAGACTTGACGAGCGATATGGGCCATCAGGCGAGTCGTCGTGGTTTTGCCGTTGGTACCCGTGATGGATACGACGGGAATGCGGTTGGGCGTTCCCGGCGGGAACAGCATTTGCAAAATCGGGGCGGCGACATTCCGAGCAATCCCTTCGCAGGGGGCCAAATGCATCCGCAAGCCAGGCGCTGCGTTGACCTCAACGATGACGCCATCGGCTTCGCGCAAGGGCTTCGTGATATCAGTGGTGATCACGTCAATGCCTGCAATATCGAGGTCGATGATGCGCGAGACACGTTCGGCTAACCAAACAGTTTCGGGGTGAATATCGTCAGTACGATCGATCGCGGTGCCCCCAGTACTGAGGTTGGCCGTCGCCCGGAGATAGGCCACCTGACCAGCTACTAGCACCGTCTCTAAGTCAAAGCCCTGGCGGCTCAGCATTTCATCCGTCGAAGCATCCAGCTTGATTTGCGTGAGGACGTTGTCGTGGCCGTCCCCGCGACGGGGATTACGGTTTTCGGTATCAACTAACTCCGCGATCGTTTGTTGCCCGTCACCCACTACCCGCGCTGGTACCCGCTCAGCGACGGCTACAACTTGATGGTTGACGACCAGTATGCGATGGTCGCGCCCCGCATAAAAGTGCTCAACAATGACGCCTTTGGAAATTGCCTTGGCGCGATCATAAGCGGCTTCGGCATCACGCCAAGACCGAATATCAGTCGTAATACCTCGACCGTGATTGCCATCCAACGGCTTGATCACGATGGGATAGCCCCCAAGGCGATCGATCGTCGTTGCCAACTCGTCAAAGGCAAAGATCACTTTGCCGGCAGGCACCGGAGCACCCATGTCTTCTAAAACGGATTTTGTCCGTTCTTTGTCGCAAGCGAGCTCGACTCCGAGCACGTTGCTGTAAGAGGTCAGGGCCGCTTGTACCCGCTTCTGGTATTTGCCGTACCCCAGTTGGAACAAGTCACAATCTTCCAGTTCTAACCAGGGAATTCCCCGCGCTTCGGCTTCGGCAACCAATGCTTCTGTCGTTGCGCCCAGGGAAGCTTCGGTGCGCAATTCCTTAAGATCAGCCAAATCTATATTGAGTTCTCGTTCTGGGTAAGTGCCAGTTTCCACAATGCTTTGGCAGAGGCGGACTGCGGCCCGAGTAGCGTAGCGGCCAGCGGCTTCATTGGTGTACTCGACCACCACCTGATAAATGCCGGGGGTCGCAGTCTCGCGAGTCCGCCCAAAACCCACCTCCATACCAGCCAAAACCTGTAACTCAAGAGCGACATGTTCGACGATGTGGCCCATCATGGTACCTTCGCGCACCCGGCTTAAAAAACCGCCCCGACACCCCGGAGAACAGTGATGCTCTTCAAGGCTGGGCAGCACTTGCACTAAGCCTTCATAAAACCCTGACAAAGTATCAGATGGGCGATCAGCCAGCACTTCCAAATCGAGGCGAGCCACGATGAGGTTGGGGCGACGGATGCTCCAATAGTTAGGGCCACGAAGGGTACGGGTTTGCAGAATTTTCATAGGCGGCAGAAGGATCCTTTTGCAGACTTGGACAGAATAAAAGCTTTTCGCACAACACTTTGCTTGAGATACGGAGGATCTACTCGCTCCCTAGGTTGCAAGTGCAAAGCAAACAAGTCTGTAAAAAACTAGCCGAATGATGTTGACTGATTCACAGACTTAACCTGCTTCATTTTGTAGACGATTTGCAGGGGAAAAGAAATGACCTAGAGATGGAATTTTAGTAGTCAAGAAATAATTTCCAAACCGACTCTGCTGAGCAAAGGTGCAATCGTAGTGCCGAACAATGGAATTTGAAGGGATTCAATAACTGTAGTCGATAATACAGCATTCATCTGAGAACCACAAAAGCTCGTGGCCGATGTCATCGGGCGATGACATTTTGGTGGGATGAACCTATGTCCTCATTGCTGTAACGGCCAACTTATACGCCTGATTAACGCTATTTATTTGTGCCCTTTACTAAATGCTGATCCAAGAGTTTTCTCTACAGTGATGGAGTCATTTCAACCATAGGTAAGAAAATCGAACGGCTTTTGTAATCGTAGCGATCTCCCGCACTCAACACATGTACCTGCAGATCGTGCAGGCTGAGGGGTGAGGCGACCTCAGAGTGTCGATAATTCGTGTGGGTCAGATCGCCTGGATCAATGATCGTCACCGCCCCTTTGCCCACGACCTCGAAGGTGCCGTCGCCCCGAAAGGCGGCACAGGTATCTTCGTCAATGCCGATGCCTAATTTGTCGGGAAATGCCGCGATCGCGCTCAACAGTCGGGCCATGCGATTACGGTTGTGAAAATGCTGATCGACCAGCAGTTCCGGAATAATGCCCAGGCCATCCATTAGATCGACGAGTGAACGATTCGGGGATTCACCACTACTGCCGCCGGAAATCATTTTTTCGCCCATGACGGCGGCTCCGGCACTGGTGCCAGCGACGACTAGAGTGCCTAGATGTAG
>CAZFWL010000069.1:0-9240 GCA_964522775.1 uncultured Halomicronema sp. | reverse complement strand
CTGCCAGGGCGACTCGTGGGCGTCTCCAAGGATCAATACGATAAGCCCGCCTTGCGGTTGGCCCTGCAAACCCGCGAGCAGCATATCCGCCGTGATGCAGCGACTAGCAACATCTGTACCGCACAGGTGCTATTGGCGGTCATTGCTGGGATGTATGCGGTTTATCACGGGCCACAGGGCCTGCAAGAGATCGCCTCTCGCATTCATCAACATGCCGTCACCCTAGCAACGGCTTTGCAGCAGGCTGGATTCGAACTGGGGACGGCGCCTTACTTCGATACGTTGCGCGTGACGGTGGGCGATCGTCAAGCCGATATCCTTGCCCGCGCGGCGCAACAACAAATCAATCTCCGCTGTTTGGATGCGCAAACGCTAGTTATCGCATTAGATGAAACCACGACAACGGCAGACATTCGCGACCTGATTGCCGTGTTTACGGAGCAACCGAGCCTACCATCCGAGTCGATATCGCCATTAGTAGAGCATCCGCTGCAGCGCACCAGCCAGTTTCTGACCCATCCGGTGTTCAACACTTATCACTCCGAGACAGAAATGCTGCGGTATATGCACCGCCTGCAATCGCGTGACTTGTCACTCACGGCAGCCATGATTCCTTTGGGCTCCTGCACCATGAAGCTCAATGCCACCGCAGAAATGGTGCCCATCACCTGGCCGGAATTTGGGCAAATTCATCCCTTTGCGCCGCTGGAACAAACCCAGGGCTATTTGCAACTCTTTCAACAGTTGGAAGACTGGCTGTGTGAAATCACCGGATTCTCCCGTATTTCTCTGCAACCGAATGCCGGTGCCCAAGGGGAATATGCTGGGCTCCTCGTGATTCGGGAATATCATCAACAGCGCGGAGACGGCAATCGCACCATTTGCTTAATTCCAGAATCGGCCCACGGCACTAACCCGGCCAGCGCCGTGATGGCGGGCATGAAGGTGGTCGGCGTGAAATGTGACGACCAGGGCAACGTCGATCTGGACGATCTACGTGCCAAAGCCGAAAAGCATAGTGCTCAACTCGCTGCGCTGATGGTGACTTATCCCTCTACCCACGGGGTTTTTGAAGAAGGCATTCGCGATATTTGCGAGATCGTTCACACCCATGGCGGCGAAGTCTATATGGATGGGGCCAATATGAATGCCCAAGTAGGCCTCTGTCGACCTGCCGACTTTGGCGCGGATGTATGCCACTTAAACCTGCATAAAACCTTCTGTATTCCTCATGGTGGCGGGGGACCAGGGGTCGGCCCCATTGGCGTACAGGCACATTTGGCACCCTACTTGCCTGGCCATAGTTTGGTCGCAGATGTGGGCGGGCCACAAGCGATCGGGGCAGTCACCGCTGCGCCCTGGGGCAGTGCCAGCATTCTCCCCATTTCTTGGATGTACATTGCCATGATGGGTGCGGCTGGTCTCAAGTACGCTACGGAAGTCGCCATTCTCAATGCCAATTACATTGCGCAGCGACTCGCTGAGCATTACGACATTCTCTACACTGGCAAGCACGGTCTGATTGCCCATGAATGCATCATTGATCTACGGCCGTTCCGCAAGTCAGCCGGTATTACCGTTGAGGATGTAGCGAAACGCTTGATCGATTATGGCTTCCATCCCCCCACGATGTCGTGGCCCGTTGCCGGAACGCTGATGATTGAGCCGACGGAAAGTGAATCAAAAGCGGAGCTAGATCGGTTTTGCGAAGCGATGATCGCCATTCGTCAGGAAATTGAGGCGATCGCTACAGGGCAAATTGATGTCGACAAAAATCCACTCAAGCTGGCTCCCCATACCGCTGAGGACCTCGTTAACGATTGGAAACGCCCCTACGATCGCCGTCAAGCAGTTTTCCCCACCCCATGGACTCAAGCGAATAAGTTCTGGCCTGCCGCCAACCGGATTGATCAGGCTTATGGCGATCGCAACCTCATGTGCGCCTGCCTACCGATGGAGGCTTATAGCAATTAGTGCGGCTGATTGGCTGGAGCACTTGCCCCCAGCTCATGCCTAACGTGCAGTTTCAGTGATCAGCTTTGTTGTCTTCACTCAGAGTCAGCCAAGCTGATTAAATCAGGTCAGGCACAAGCCTTTAACGCTCACTTTTCTGATACACCTCAAACCCATTTTTCTCGAAAGTCTCTACAAAGGGAACCGCTGGCTCATGTTCTAAATAGCGGCGGAGCGAATGACCAGCCAGCAACGCTTGCTGGCTCTCTACCAAGTTAGGAGCCCAATGTAGGGTCATCCGTGCCAGCCAGCTCGAATAACTTAAGTCATCGCGGCGATCAATGACTAACACACCGTAATCTTGATCGGTCAGAATCTGAGTGATTTCTGAATCAGTAATTTCTGCACTATACACATACGCTAACTCTTCACGTCCTGCATTGATATTGTTGTCATGCCAGCGATCAGAAACGGGCACAAAATCAGGCCAGGCACGTAAATAACTGCCCACATAGGGCGGCGCTAAAATTCTCAAAGGCTGATTATCAGTAGTGTTTACTTGCTCAAGCAAATGGCTCACTACAGGCATTAAGTCGCGCCCATCAGCATAAGGAGGAATCTGTTTTAAAATATGCGGAAACTTGCCATAAATGGGAGCATACGATAAAAATCCGCATAGGATAAAAATAATCGGAAGGTAACCCAAGCGAATTTTAGTATCCCGATTAATCACGTAACCAGCAAAGGGCAGAAACATCCAAGGTAATCCAGCAGTCATTAATCGGTAGAGCGTATCAGGGAGAGTCAACTTGACTAAACCGGTCATGGCAATCGGGTTGAGAAATAGCAGAAAGGGTGCGATCGCAACTGCCGCCAGGAAAAACTCTTTAGAGTTCTGCCGATAGCCACTCAGCAAAAGAACGGCTAAGCCAATTACAATCACATCTAATATGGCCAAACTCGAGTTCGCTTCAATCGGCCAGTAGGTCAAGATCTGGATACTGCCAATAGAAAACCATTCTTGTGTGAGCGGCGCATAGCCACTGATCGCAGGCTTTGACCAGAAGAATAAAATGACTAAAGGTGTTAGTAGGAACAGGGCAGCAAAAACTAGTTTCTTTGTCGGACGTTGTTGTTGACTGGCTACTTTAATCACTGATAACCAGGAGTAGGCTAAAACAACCGTAAATATATAAAGCACTTTTTCTTGATGGCAGTCAAGGCAAACGAAAGCCACACCAATAACAGTCAAAATGTCTAGGAGTCTGCTGTTGATCCTGTTCTGACTAGCAACGTCAATATTGGCAAAGATACGATATAAGGCGGGAAGCGCTTCCATGTAGAGCACCATAGCCAGGGTCGCACCTTGCAAAATTTTATAGAGCGCGAAACTGATCTGAAGGTTGCCATAGAACCCTAGAAATAGAACTACTGACGCGATCGCCAATAGCTTCCTGCCAAGACTCCAGAATGCTAGACGATAAGTTGCCGTCATCAGCATGACAACATTTAAGGCTGCAACCACGCCAGATTTGGCTCTCATCCAATAATCAGCGCCTATCAACCAATGCTGAAAGCTGCTAAAAAACGTACGGTGGGCATCGTAACGCCAAAGAGGCTGTAGGCTTCCTGGTGCGTCCTGGTTAGCTCGCCCAACTCTTTGAAAATAAACAATCGAATCACCCGGATATTCAAGGAAGAGGCCGCGCAGGATAAAAAAGACGAAAGAGAGTATCAGGAGCACCCATAATATTCGATGCTCTACAAACAAACGTCGAATAGTGCCGAGGAAATGCTGGCGTGACAAAGACTGTGCCACGCTAAGGATGCCCAGAGCAACAATGCTTAAGATAAGAACAATCGTATATAACTCATTCAGCAGTGATGCCTTACCAAGGGCAAACACAATTTTATAAACTAGAAAATACGGAAAAAATATAACCAAAAAGACTGGCAATAAATTTCGCTGTTCAGCATACTTTTGACTGCAGGCCCATGTGCACAAAATACACATCAACAGCAGCAAAACTTTTATCAGGAAATCTGACCAAGACAGCAGCAAAGGCATTAGCAAGCATTTCTCTCCGTCTTGCTAGCTGGTTGCATCATTTCGTTCGTAGACTCCAACTTTTGATGGAGGCGGCATATTCTTTTTTGGTCGAGCACTCCATTTTTCAATACCTTCAGTCGATAGGAGACACCATAGGGTCTCCAAGTTCGATGATTGGTGAGAAGAGTTCAATACTGTCGAAATAATCTCCAGAGTCTGCTGGACGGGCAAATATTTTAGCTGCTTATTGACTAGGCAACGGAGTCTAGGATGAGGCGTGTTGCGCAATTCTTCGTTAGCATCGACTAGTGTTTCGTGCAATTTTTCACCAGGACGGATGCCAGTGACTGCGATGGCAATATCCTGATTAGGAACATAGCCCTTGAGGCGAATCAATTGCTCAGCCAGAGTGTAAATTCGCATGGGCTGCCCCATATCCAGTACCATGATTTGCCCAGTTTCACCCACAGCTAAGCTCTGTAGAACGAGCCGCGTGGCCTCTGGTGTTGTCATAAAGTAGCGAGTCATCGTTGGGTCAGTAACGGTAACAGGCCCTCCTTGGGCAATCTGGCGCTCAAAAATGGGTACAACACTACCGCGACTACCCAAGACATTTCCAAACCGTACTGATAGAAATCGGGTATGACTTTGTTGAGCGACACCACTCACAAGTAACTCAGCTAGCCGTTTGCTTAATCCCATGAAGCTGCTGGGGGCGACAGCCTTATCCGTAGAAATCAATACAAAGGTTTTGACCTTAAACCGATCTGCCAGTAACGCAAGCTTCGCTGAGGCGATCGCATTATTTTCGATCGCTTCGGTAGGATTTTGCTCCATCAGGGGAACGTGCTTATGTGCCGCCGCATGAAAAATGACATCCGGACTATAGTGCTGGCAAACATCCGCCACGCGTTGCGTATTACGAATATCAGCGATAACTGGGACAAGGTTAAGACTCGGGAACGTTTGTCGGAGTTCTTGATCGATATGAAAGATACTGTTCTCTCCCCGGCCCAAGAGGATGAGCTGTCGTGGATGCAATTTTGCTAGTTGGCGGCAGAGTTCCGACCCGATGGTGCCTCCTGCCCCTGTTACCAACACAACATGGTTCTGGATTTGCTCGGTCGCAGAGGGAAAGTCGTCAGAAAGTTTCTGATTAAAGTCCAATACGACCTCGGGACGGCCCAGTAAGTCTTCTAACCGGATCTCCCGAATTTGTCGCGTCAGACTCTGATCGCTCAGCAGTTCTTGCATGGGCGGCACAATTTTGACCGCAATGCCCTCTCGCTTGGCAAGGGTAACAACCTGCTGAATGCGATCGCTCGACGCTGAGGGCATGGTAATCAGCACTTCATCTACCGATAAACGGGTAGCCCAAGTAACCAATTGGCTAATTTTACCTAGGACTTTGATCCCCTCAACCTGGCGTCCGAGTTTGCTCGGGTCATCATCCAAAAAGCCGACAACCCGAAAATGCAAGCGATCGTTTTGACGCGTTTCGCGCACGATCTGAGCTCCAGCTCGTCCAGCTCCCAGTAGCAAAAGACGTCTCACTGGAGGTGAAGCATGGCGCATACTGCCTCGGCTAGGCGAAGTTTGCCACGAGCGTAAAAACCGAATTCCGGTCATGCCAGCGAGGCAAAATCCCCAATCCATCACAGCAACTCCCAAGGGTAAAGCCGGCAGCTGTATGAACTTAGGCAAGAGCAAACGAGTCAGTAAAACCAATGACAGGGAATAGAAGCTGCCTGCCTGAAATAAGGTCCAGAAATCTCGCAGACTGAATAGTCGCCAAATCTGGCGATAGACCCCAAACCCCCAGTGACACACAAGACGAACTGGTATCCCAACCAATAAAATGCCCTCTATCAGGGGCCAATACTGGGCTGGCAAAGTACCCTCAAAGCGCACCCAAAAGGCTAGCAATAGTGCGAGAACTGCAGTGATCGCATCCAGAGCGACTTGGGCAATACGGTAGATAGAGGGCAAACGAAACACAATCTAAACACTCATCCTGTGTAAGTACTCTGGCTAGAGTTTTGGGCAATGCTGGCTCACATTAATAGACACAAAACCTCAGTTTTTGCGCCAGCAACATGATAAAAATCAGGAAATGCTTTCTAGAATACATGCAGTAAGTCGATCATGGGCGGATCAACACCAATTACAGCTAGCAACTCCGTCCTGCGGGTATGCACGGCTTTACTAAGTTGATACTGGTTACAGCAACCAGCTTTGTCCATAGATAAAAAAGAGCTGGTCATCGTAATTACCCTAGCTACCAGGAAAGTCTGTCACACCACATTCAACTTTATGTCGAGAAACTTTATGCCAATAGAGAAAATTCGAAGTTTATCAGTTTCTCATAAGAGCAGGCCTTCATTTTTAAAACTAGCTTCCAGTCAACAAACTCTGCTCTAAGCACATTATTTATGCGTGCATATGTCGATCGACAATAACGCTTGGCGGTTCAACAAATCAATTCTATGCTTTATATAATCGTGATGATAGGGTAAGGTTGAATTACCGAATCATAGTCCTTCGAAGCAAAATGCAAATTTTCAGGGAACTCTCAATACAAGATTCTTGAGTCAGACATACCTTAAGCAAACAACTCTTATTTACAGTATTTTAAAATCAATATGCTGTAAAAAGTCTACTCAGTTCTCAAAAGCATCTTCAAGAAGCATCCAGAAAACTCCTCAATTACTTGTAGAGTGTTAGACAAGCATGACAGAATCTTTAAGTAGTGAGTCAAAGAAAACAGAAGAAGACTCTTTAACCCAGGATATATATAGGCTTTTCTCAGCATTAACAGTCAGAAGACGATGGCAGCTAGGAATCTTGGTGATAATGATGATTCTTTCTGCATTCAGTGAGGTGGCTAGCTTGGGAGCAGTATTACCATTCCTAAGTGCACTTGAAAATCCCGACAAAATACTTCAACACAATGTACTAGGCAAAGTTTTTGATTTTTTGGGCATTATTTCATCAACTCAACTGGTCACCTACCTAGCCTTTCTTTTTATATTTATCTCATCAATAAGCATGATCATCAGGGTCATGACTCGCTATTTCAATATTCATCTCGTAGCTCGGATTGGATGTGACATCAGTCGTGAAATTTATAAACGGATTTTGTTTCAGCCATATAAATTTCACTCATCACATAATAGTAGTGACTTGCTCAACCTTGTCACTAGTGATATTAGAGCACTAATAGGAAGCGTGCTTACACCATTACTTTTGCTCGCCACTAACTTATTTACCAGCACAGCATTGTTTGTCGGTTTATTAGTAATTAATTTTCAGATTGCAATAACAATGACTAGCATACTGAGCCTAACGTATATCATTATTTTTCATCTCAGAAAAAGAACCTTACTAAGAAATAGCTATATAATTTCCTCCAATAGTCAAGCGCAGATCCGTGCCATTCAAGAAAGTTTGGGAGGCATAAGAGAAGTCATTTTAAGTGGAATAGAAAATTCATTCATAGATGTTTTTGCCCATTCAAACCTCACTGCACGAATGGCAGGTGCATCTAATGCAACAATCTCTGTTATGCCTCGCTATGGGATTGAAATAGTAGCCTTGTCATCTATCACTTTATTGGCTCTAAGTCTTGGAGATGATGGTGACTTTAGCCGATCTATACCTATCTTAGGAGGTGTCACCCTTGCATGTAGCCGCTTATTGCCATCGCTTCAGCAATGTTTCTCAGCTTTCACTTCGGTTCAAAGTGCTAGAAGCTCTCTGAAAAGGATATTAAAACGTTTAGAAGCTCCGATAGACCCTCTGAGGCAATGGCAACCTGAGAGTGCTCTACCACTTCAAAATAGCCTCTCATTAAAAAACGTGTGGTTTCAGTACAACACATCAGAAGATTGGATTTTAAAGTCTCTCAATATAGATATCCAAGCATTTACAACAGTGGGCTTTGTAGGGGCCACTGGTAGCGGCAAGAGTACAACTGCAGATTTGATACTTGGGTTGCTTGAACCTAATAAAGGTGAGGTTGTTGTAGATAAAAATAAACTGACCGGTAAAAAATTACGAGAATGGCAGTCAACAATCGCCCACGTACCTCAGAGTATATTTTTGGCCGACACCAGCATTGCTAGAAATATCGCTTTTGGCCTTTCTGAAGAAGAAATTGATTACGATCGCTTGATTTACGCAGCCGAGTTATCTCGGTTACATAGCTTTATCAAGAGATTGCCTGAAGGTTACGGGACACTAGTGGGTGAGCGCGGCATCCGCTTAAGTGGCGGTCAAAGGCAACGGATTGGTATCGCCAGAGCATTATATCGGCAAGCATCAGTCATCGTCTTTGATGAGGCAACTAGCTCTCTCGACAACCAGACAGAGTATGAAGTGATGCAAGCGATCGAAGGACTAAGTCGAGAGTTGACCATTATCTTGATCGCCCATCGGCTGACTACAGTGAAAAAATGCGATGTTATTTTTGAGTTTCAGAATGGGAAAGTGATCGCCTCAGGTTCTTATGAACAGCTTGAATCAACATCAGCTAGTTTTAGAGCACTCGCCATGAAATCCGACTAGCAGGCTTTACTCCTCGTAGCTCGCAATTCGTTCACAGTCACCTTCTTGAAATGCTTAAAAAGATTATTCTTCACATCGGATTACCTAAGGCTGGTAGTTCATCCTTGCAGGTAAATTATCTGAGGTATATAGAAGATGAAACCCATGGCTATGGTGGCATTTGGCCATTGATGAACATTGGGCAGGGTAACTTTAATATGACGGAAACTGAGTACTTAAGACATGACAAGTTAAGACCTTTGTGGAGAAGATATAAAAGCACCTGTGATCCTGCTTTACTCCATGAAATTGCCAGTTTTGTCAACAAACCAACAGTCATCCTTAGCAACGAAGTAACGACAGGAGCTCATCGATATTATTGCCCAATTCCAATACAAGAGCGGATATCAAAAATAGTCTCATACTTTCACCAGAGAGATATTGAGATCGCTTTTTTGCTATGTGTTCGCAATCCTGCCAAGTTCCTACTGAGTCATTATTATGACTATCCAATCTCCTACACGCAAAAGAATATCTTGGGCAAAGATAAGGTATTAAGCTTAGAATCATGGATGAGTGAAAGATTCATGAATAAAGAATTTATAGGGACAATACGAAAAAGTTTTCCAGACAAAATAAGAGATGCCGCCTATCCTTATCCACTTCATACGATTAATCTAGATGACCTGCAG